>JANODS010000571.1:0-9700 GCA_031412835.1 Acidobacteriota bacterium
GACAAGACTGAAGCGGACGACTTCGGCCTTGCCGCGCAGGACATTGCCGAGGTGGGCTTCGAGTTGGTGGAGGCGGCTGCGCAGGGCGACCGAGAGATCGCTGGCGGTTGGCGCCATCATAGGAGAACTCCCTTTCAAACAAGATACCCTGAATTGGTGGATAAAGAATTTTTGCGGCGTGCGATTGCGCTGGCAGAGCAAAGCGTAAGCACTGGCGGGGGTCCGTTCGGCGCGGTGATTGTGCGGGACGGCAAGATCGTCGGCGAGGGCGTGAACCGGGTGACGGCGAACCAGGATCCGACGGCCCATGCCGAGGTGGTGGCCATTCGAGAGGCGGCGGCCAAGCTCCGCACGCATGACCTCAGCGGTTGTGAGATCCACGCCAGCTGTGAGCCTTGTCCGATGTGTTGGGGGGCGATTCTGTGGTCGCGTCTTGATCGCATTTATTTCGCGGCTACCCAGTCAGACGCGGCAGCGGCCGGTTTCGATGATGCGAATTTTTATGAGGAGCTCGCTAGGCCTGCCGAGGAGCGGCGGACTCCCATGGTGAGGGCATTGCCGGACGAGGGCGCGCGGCCGTTTGTGGCGTGGCGGAAATTTTCGGATAAAGTACGGTACTAGTGAGCGAGTTAATCCTAGACGGCATTTACAAAGATTTTCCGACGCATCGCGTTGTGGACGGCATCTCGTTGACGATTCCGCAGGGGTGTTTTTACTCACTGCTGGGGCCTTCGGGGTGCGGCAAAACGACCACCTTGCGGATGATTGCCGGCTTCGACGAGCCGGACCGCGGACTGATCAAACTGAACGGACGGACGCTGAACGGAATGCGGCCCTACGACCGGCCGGTGACCACCGTGTTTCAGAGTTATGCCTTATTCCCGCATTTGACGGCAGCGGAAAACGTGGCGTTCGGCTTGCGGCGGCGCGGGGACCCCGATACGGCGCGGAAGGTTCGGGAAGCTCTGGACCTGGTGCAATTGACCGCCAAAGCCGACCGCATGCCGGCGAAGATGTCGGGCGGGGAGCGGCAGCGGACGGCGCTGGCGCGAGCGTTGGTTTTGGAGCCGGAGTTGCTGCTGCTCGATGAGCCCTTGTCGGCGCTTGACCCCGCGTTGCGGAAGCTGATGCGGGTGGAGCTGAAAGAGCTACAGGCGCGGGTCGGGATTACGTTCTTATTCATCACCCATGATCAGGAAGAGGCGCTCTCGTTGTCGGATCGAATCGCCGTAATGCACAAGGGGCGAATTGAGCAGATGGGCTCGCCGCAGGAGATTTATCTCACTCCGGCAACGCGGTTTGTGGCGAGCTTTCTAGGGGCTGTGAACTGGGTGGGAGGCGTGGGTGTGCGCCCGGAACTGACGCGGATTTCGAAGGAGCGGCCGGCGGGCGGCATGCGCGTGAAAGAGGGCACGGTAAGCTCGGCGATGTTCCTCGGGGACTGCTTTCGCGTGGAGGCGCAAACGGGGGAAGGGCAAAGTCTCGTAGCGCAGATCGCGCACGGGTTGGGGCAGTTTGAACGAGGCGAGCGGGTGCATCTTTGGTGGGATCCTAGCGACGAGATGGCGCTGCCCGAATGAAGCGGCTCCGAGCCCTGTTTCTTTTGCCGGCGTGGGCGTTCACGCTGCTGCTGTTCCTGGCGCCGATGGGGATCATTGTCGTCTACTCGCTGCGGACGAAAGGCGTCTATGGCGGGGTCGGCGATCCGTGGACGATAGAGAACTATGTTCGGCTGTTCGACCCGTTGTACGGGGTTATTCTATTGCGATCATTCGTGATGGCCGCGGCGGCAACGGTGGGATGCCTCGTGCTGGCCTTTCCTTTGGCGCTGTATATTTCGCGCAGCGGCACCCGCAAGACACTGCTCTTGAATCTGGTGATGCTCCCGTTTTGGACGAGCTTTCTCGTGCGGACGTACGCGTGGATGTTTTTACTCCGGGACACGGGCTTGATCAATTCCATGCTGCTCGGGATGGGAGTGATCAGCGAACCGCTGCCCTTGCTATACAACGATGGGGCGGTGATCGTGGGGTTGATTTACGGCTACCTCCCGTTTGCCGTCTTACCGCTATATAGCAATTTGGAGCGGCTCGATAAAGGCTTGCTCGAAGCGGCGGCGGACCTGGGCGCGAAGCCTTGGGAGGCGATGTTGCACGTGGTGTTGCCGTTGACCGCGCCGGGGATGCGAGCGGCCGGGGTGCTTGTGTTCATCCCCTCGCTGGGGGCGTACTTGACGCCGGATCTGCTCGGCGGCGGCAAGAGCATGATGATCGGAAACTTGGTGCAGAACCAGTTCACCTCGGCGCGGGATTGGCCGTTCGGAGCGGCGCTGTCGCTGGCGCTGATGGCTGTCGTGATGTTGCTGCTCTGGGCTCTTATGCGGCGAGACGGAGAGGAGGTTTTATGAAGCGGCTCCTGCCCTTGTACGTGATCGGGATCTACGCGTTTCTTCACGTGCCGCTGTTGATTCTCTGCGGGTTCAGCTTTAACTCGTCGAAGTTTACGGTATGGGAGGGGTTCTCCTTAGTCTGGTACGAGGCGATGTGGAACGACGGGGCGTTGGCCGAAGCGACGTGGAATTCGCTCGTGATTGCGGTGGTGTCAACGGTGGTGGCGACGGCGGTGGGGACGTTGGGCGCCTACGGATTGTGGAAGAAGAACGCGAAGCTGCTGTCGGGGTCCATGTACTTGTCTCTCGTCACGCCGGAAATCATCACGGGGATCGCGATGCTGGCGACCTTTCAATGGGCGTTCCGGTATCTGCATCTGCAACTGGGAATGACCACGGTGATTCTGGCGCATGTCACGTTTTCGATGGCCTATGTGTTGCTGGTCGTGATGGCTCGGTTGCGGACGGCGGATCCGGCGTTGGAAGAAGCGGCGCTCGACCTCGGGGCGACCGAGTGGCAAGCGTTTCGCCTAGTTACTTTGCCGATGCTCAAGCCGGGCATCGCGGCGGCCGCGCTGCTCGCGTTTACCGTCTCTTTTGACGACTACGTGATTACGGCGCTGGTGGCCGGAGTCGATTCCGAGACTTTACCGATGGTGCTCTACGCCATGGCGCGACGGGGGGCGAACCCGGTGGTCAGCGCGATTTCGACGGTGATTTTCGTCGGTCTCGGCCTGTTGATTGTCGTCTCGGAGAGGTTGCAGAAGGCATGAGGCGACGAGCGTTCGCCGCGTCGATGGTCGGCCTCGGCTGCGGCCGTTCGAAGCAGCCACGATTGAACGTGTTCAATTGGTCGGCCTACGTTGCCCCGGAGACGGTGCCGAACTTCGAACGGGAGTTCGGGGTGAAAGTCCGGTACTCGATTTACGAATCGAATGAGGAGATGCTGGCTCGGGTATTTAGTGGCAACTCCGGTTGGGACGTCGTCTTTCCCGGGCATTACATTGTTCCGCCCATGCGAGAGCAAGGCTTGCTGGCGGCGCTGGACCGGACGAAGTTGCCGAACTTGAGGCACCTGGATCCGACATTTGTGCGACCGGAGTTGACCGACTTCGCCGTGCCGTACATGTGGAACGCGACGGGAATTCTATTCAATAAGAAACTACAGCCCCCGCCGGAAAGTTGGGCCGACTTGTGGAGCCCACGGCTGCGTGGCAAGATCACGATGTTGGATGATCCGGCGGAAGTGTTTGCGGCGGCACTGCGAAAGCTGGGGTTGAGTTTGAACTCCCGCAATCCAGAGGAATTGCGGGCGGCACAACGGGAGGCGTTGCGCCAGAAGCCGCTCCTGCGGGCGTATTTGAACTCCGAGGTCCGGGACCAGGCGGTGGCGGGCGACGTGATGGCGGCACAACTATGGTCAACGACGGCGCAACAGGCGATTGACGCAGCCCCGCAATTAGGATTCGTGTATCCGCGGGAGGGTTTTCCGCTAAACCTCGACTGCGCGGTAATTTTGCGAGAGAGTCCGCGTCAGGAGTTGGCCCACGTCTGGATGAACTACCTATTGCGCCCGGAGGTGAGCGCGCGAATAGCGGATTCGACCCGAACGGCAACGGCCAACTTAGCGGCGGTTCCGTTATTAGGGGCGGCGACGCGAAACAACCCGACGCTGTACCCGTCGGCGGAAGTGATGGCGCGGGCCGAGTGGTTTGAGACGATGACTCCGGAGGTGCAACGGCTCCGCGATCGTCTATGGACAGAAATTAAGTCCGCTTGAACAGGAGAGGGTAGAATTGTAAGACCTGATGCTTCCCCTGCTCTCTCCAATCGTATCGTCGCTGCCGCGCCTGACTTGGGTCGCGGGCCTCGATATTTTGTTGGTCGCGGTCATCATCTACCAGTTCATTCAAATTGTGCGGGGCCGCCGGGCGGCGCATATGCTGGGTGGGTTACTCGTGTTGGTGGCGGTGTATCTGACGGCGTTGGCGCTGAAGATGGAGCTGTTACGAACGCTGCTTGCGACCTTGGCGCCCTACACCGCGTTTGCTCTGATCGTGATGTTTCAGAGCGAAATTCGAAGATTGCTGGCGAGGTTAGGCCGACAGCGATTGATCGGGTTTGGATCGCGCCTGCAACGCCGAGAGACGGTCGACGAAATTTTGATGGCGTTGCAGCAGCTAGCCCAGGAGAAGATTGGCGGATTGATAATCGTCGAACGAGAGATCGGACTGAGGACGTTCATCGAGAGCGGAGTGCCGCTCGACGCGGCCATTTCCCGGGACTTGCTGCTGGCCCTATTTCATCCGGGATCGGCGATGCACGACGGGGCCGTGATTGTGCAGGGTGACCGGATCGCGGCGGCCGCCTGCTTCCTGCCTTTGACCATGAACCCCGAGCTTTTGCGCGATTTGGGAACCCGGCACCGAGCGGCGATCGGCGTGACGGAAGAGGCGGATTGCCTGTCGTTGATTGTGAGCGAAGAGACCGGACGAATTTCGATTGCGCAGTACGGGGAGATTGAGTACAACGTGACGCCGGAGCGGGTGGAAGCGGCGTTGACCAAGCGGAGTCGCCACGAACCGAAACGCACGTTGACAATGGAGAGGGAGACGCGGACGTGAGGCAGCTTTTTACGGAAAACCTGGGGATGAAGGCGCTGAGCTTGGCCCTGGCGGGCTCCTTGTGGGTGGCTGTAGTGGGGGAGGAGGAGTTGAGTTCCTCGATCTCGGTGCCGGTGGAATACAAAAATTTTCCGAAGTCCCTCGAAGTGAGCACGACGATGGTGAGCCGGGTGAACCTTTTGGTGCAGGCACCACCGCAGAAGTTGGAGGCGGGGAACCTGGCTGACGCGGCGTTGGTCGTGGATCTGAGCGCCGTCAATCGACCCGGAGAGCGCACGTTCAATTTGGATCGGGAGAGCCTTCGATTGCCGCATGGCGTTACTCTCGAACGGGTGATTCCATCCCAGCTCCGGTTGCGGTTTGAACAGCGTACGGCGCGGGACGTGCCGGTGTTGATTCGGTACGCGAACACGCCGATGCCGGGGTATCGGATTTTGAAGCAAGAGGTGCTGCCAGAGGTTTTGCGCGTTGTGGGTCCGCAAAGTCGCGTGGAGCAACTGCAAAGCGCCGAGACAGACCCGATTGATTTGAGCGGTGTGATTGGCGAAAGCGAAGTGAAGGTCAACAGCTTCGTGGAAGATGCTCAGGTAAGAATTGAGGGGTCGTCGATTGTGCGGGTGCGCATTGTTATGGAACGGATTGCGCGGCCCGCTTTGGAACAATAAATGGGTAAACAGCTTTTTGGAACGGATGGGATTCGGGGCGTGGCGGGAGAATATCCGCTGGACGCTAAGACGGTGTTCGCTTTCGGACGGGCTCTGGGAGAGTGGGCCCGCGAGCACAGTCTGGAGCCGCGGGTCGCTTTGGGGATGGATACGCGGGAGTCCGGCGAGCAACTATCGAAGTGGGTGATGGCGGGATTGAAGGCGGCCGGAGTGACGCCAGACCACCATGGGGTGGTGACGACGCCGTGCGTCGCCTGGACGACCAAGAACGGGCCGTTCGTGGCCGGGGTGATGATTTCGGCATCGCATAATCCCTACCGGGACAACGGGCTGAAGGTGTTCGCCCATACCGGCTATAAACTTCCCGATGCGGACGAAAAACAACTGGAAACGCAGATTTTCGCCTTGGCGGGTCTGGAGCCGGAGGCGGTCACCTGGCGTTGGTTCGGAATGCGGGATCGACCGTATCGCGAATATCTCGACTCGATCTTTCCGCATTCGCTGGCGGGCCGAAAGATCGTCATGGATTGCGCGAACGGGGCGGCCTACTCTTCCGCTCCGCTCCTGTTGCGCGAGTGCGGCGCCGAGGTGATCGTTCTGAGCGGCGAGCCGGACGGACGGAATATCAACGAAGGTTGTGGGGCGCTCCATCCGGAAGCTTTGCAGCGCGCGGTGGTGGAGCACGGGGCGTGGTGCGGCGTCGCCTTTGACGGCGATGCGGATCGGGCAATGTTTGTTTCGGCGACCGGCAAGCTGATCGATGGCGACCACGTGCTGTTCATCGCCGGGCGCGATATGCAGGCGCGGGGGCATCTGCCGAACGCTGAGTTGGTGGCGACTGTGATGTCGAATCTCGGCCTGGAAGTGGCTTTGGCGCGCCACGGAATTTCGCTCGTGCGGACGGCGGTGGGCGACAAGTACGTCCTCGAAGAGATGGTGCGGCGGGGGGCCATGCTCGGCGGCGAACAGAGCGGCCACGTGATTTTTCATGAGCACGCCACGACCGGAGATGGGCTGTTGACGCTGTTGCTTTTGCTCGACGTGATGGTCCGCACGGGGGCCGACCTGGACGAACTAAGCCGCGAATTTGTGGTGTTCCCGCAGAAGCTTGTCAACGTACGATTCGCCGTGAAAAAGTCGCTCGAAGAGCAGCCCGCGGTGCAGGCGGCGATCACCAACTGCCACGACGAATTCGGTGCCCAGGGTCGAGTTGTCGTCCGTTTCTCCGGCACCGAGCCCCTGGCGCGGGTCATGGTGGAGGGCCCGACGCAGAACCGCGTGGAGCATCATGCCCATGCGATCGCCGCAGAGATCGTTGCAGCCTTAGTATGATGACAGTCATGAAATTTGTTCTGTTGTTGGCTTTGGCGGTGTGCGCGATCGCGCAGGATAAGAAGGCGAAGGCTCCCGGCGAAGACTGGGTTCCGCTCTTCAATGGCAAAGATCTCGGCGGGTGGACCGAGATCGGGAAAGAGAAATGGACCGTCGTCAACGGTGAGATTCACGGAGAGGCTCTGACGAAAGCATATGGGTATCTCCGCACCAAGGAGAACTACAAAGACTTTCATTTGTCGATGAAGTTCAAGTGCGAAGGAACCGGCAACAGCGGCGTCTTCTTCCATTCAGAGTTCAAGCCGGGGACGCCGGAAATCACCCAGGGTTTGCAGTTTGAGATCGATTGCACGATCGGTCAACATACCGGCGGCATCTATGGCGATGGGCGGCAGTGGATCGTATGGCCCGCACCAGAGAACGAAACCGTTGTCCGCAAGGGCGAATGGAATGAGTACCTGCTGAAGGTGGAAGGCAATCGGTTTGTCTCCCGCCTGAACGGCGTGATCATGGTGGATTTCACCGATCCGCGGCCGAAGTCGTTTGACGGCGGCATCTCGCTGCAATTGCACTCGGGCGGCGCGGGGGATATGCGGTTTAAGGACATCATGATCCGCGACCTGACCAAGCGGTAGCCTTGCTGCGGCTTTACTACTGCGACCACTACGACATGGGCTTGCCGCCGGATCATCGGTTTCCGGCGCGCAAGTACCGGTTGTTGCGGAACGCGTTGACGGCAGATCCGCGGTTTGAGATTCTGCCGGCTCCCCTAGCGAACGTTGAAGAGATCTGCGAGGCGCACGACTCTGAGTACGTGCGCCAGTTTCTGCACGGCGAGTTGTCGGCTTCGGCCGTACGGCGCATCGGTTTTCCTTGGTCGCCCGCGCTGGTGCTGCGAACCTTGGCCAGCGTGGGCGGGGCTCTTGCCGCCACCGATGCGGCGAACGAGAGCGGTTTTGGTGGAGCGCTGATGGGCGGGACGCATCACGCGTTTTGGGGCGAGGGCTCCGGCTTTTGCGTGTTCAACGACATTGCGGTCTCCATCGCCGGTTTACGGATGCGCGGGTGGGGATGGCGCGTCGCGGTGATCGACTTGGACGTGCATCAGGGCGACGGTACGGCGCTGCTGTTTGCCGAAGACCCCGACGTCCTCACCCTGTCGTTTCACGGCCAAAACAACTTTCCGTTTCGCAAACAAGTGAGCAAAATCGACGTCGCGTTTGCCGACGGGACCGAGGACGAGGAGTATCTCGCCAAGTTGGACGAACTGTTGCCGAGGGTGTGGGCTTTTCGGCCGGATTTCGTTTTCTACCAGTCAGGCGTCGATGGGTTGCGGGAAGACAAGCTGGGGAAATTGGCGCTGACCCACGGCGGGCTTCAGGAGCGGGATCGGCGGGTGATGACAGCGGCGCGGAGCTACGGGAAGCCGTTCGTACTGTTACTGGGAGGGGGCTATGCGGACCCGATTGAGGCGACCGTGCGGGCGAATACGAACACGTATCGGATGGCGGCGGAGGTTTGGGGATAGACTGGCGGGATGGTTTCCCGGCGAACGTTTTTGATGGCCGCGGCGGCGGTGGCGCGGCCAAACATTGTGTTGATCCTGGCGGATGATATGGGGATCGGAGACGTCGGGTGCTACGGGTCGACGATCCGGACGCCGCACATTGACCGGCTGGCGCGGGAGGGGGTGCGGTACACGCAGTTTTATGCCAATGCGCCGGAGTGTACGCCGAGCCGAACGGCGCTGTTGACGGGGCGGTATCCGCATCGGGTGGGGGGCCTGGAGTGTGCGATCGGGGTGGGCAACGTGGGGCGCTACGATGAGGCCGAATGGCTGCAGAAGCGCGGTGAGTTGGGGCTGCCGGCGAGTGAGGAGACGCTGGGGAAGATGCTGCGTAAGGCGGGCTATCAGACGGCCTGCATCGGGAAATGGCACCTGGGATATGACCCTAAGTTTTCGGCGCTGCGACATGGATTTGATCGGTATTTTGGGGTTCTGGGGGGAAATGCCGATTATTTTACCCACCGGGAAGAGGGGGGAGACGCGGTGCTGTACGAGGGCGAGAAACGGGTGGAACGCGCGGGTTATTTGACCGACCTAATCGCGGAAGAGGCCGTGGGTTGGCTGGAGCGGCGGAAGGCCGGGCAGCCGTACTTCTTATACCTGCCGTTTACGGCTCCGCATGCGCCAACGCAGGGGCCGGGCCATGAGGAGGGCAAAGGGGGGTATGCGGCGATGATTGAACGGATGGACTACCAGATTGGACGGGTGGTGGCCGCGGCGGGGCGGGAAGCCATCGTCGTTTTCGCGAGCGACAACGGAGCGACCAAGATGGGGAGCAATGGGGCGTTGCGGGGGCACAAGACGGAGGTGTTTGAGGGAGGGGTCCGGGTGCCTTGCGTGATGCGGTACGCGGGGAAGGTGGGGGCGGGGACGGTGTCAGCGCGGGTGGCGCTGCATATGGACCTGACGGCGACGCTGCTGGCGGCGGCGGGGGTGAAAGCGGGGCGGCGGTTGGACGGAGTGGACTTGCTGGGGGCGGAGGAGCCGCGGGTGTTGTATTGGCGCTACAAACGGATGGCGAACCGGCGAAAGGCGGTGAGGCGGGGGAGTTGGAAGCTGGTGGTGGACAACGGGAAGGAGTACTTGTTTCACCTGGGCGAGGACCCAGCGGAGGAGGCGAATA
>JANODS010000572.1:0-6248 GCA_031412835.1 Acidobacteriota bacterium
CGGCCGCGGTCTCGCGCGAAAAATTGGACGTCGGTGGCGTCGCTGCCCGCTTGGCCGCGATTCTGTTCGAAATGTCGCGCAGGGGACGCGAGCGCGGCGAGGGAATAGGCAATGAATAGAGTGAGTAGCTTCATCGGACGACCACTGTGAGAGGCACTGCTCCCGGCTGACCGGGGGAACTGAAGTTGGCGGGCGGGAGGGCACTGAGCACTACCGTTCCGGGGGCCAGCATTTCGACGGTTATGTTGGCCGTGCTCTGCCCGGTTTTGAACTCGATCGGGCTGGAGAGGACGCGAAGAATTCGAGGATCCGAGGAACGGACTTCGACTTGCATGGGGGCGGTGGCGAGTGGGGATTCGTCGCGACCGAGGAGCCGCAGGGTGAGGGAAGCGGTGCGATTGGCAACGGCGAGCGAGAGGGGCGAGGTCGATTGGAAAACGACTTGTGGGTCGGTGAGGTTCGACCGGAGTTCCTGATCGACAAAGTCCGGGGCGGTGACCAGAATACGGGCGTCGTTGCCGGTGGCGAGGGCGGTCCAGAAGACGGTAGTTTGTTCGCGCGGGGGGATGGTGAGTTGTAAAGACGCGGCGGGTGGGGAGGTAATGGCGGAGGCGAATGCCAACGGGACCTGACCTGCGCTTCGCACGGTTACGGAGGTGGGTTCGTCGCGAGGGTTTCGAATGGCGAGAGGGGCCCATAGTCCTCTTGCTCCGTTGAGAGATGACCCGGCTGGCGGGAAGGTCCAGCGCCCGACTTCGACGGGCGTTCTTTCGAGGCGATTCACGATGCCTTCTGGCGCGGTGAGGAGCAGTTCGGTGGTGCCTGGGCGGAGGCCGCGAAGCGGGAGTTGGGCGTAGCCATTGGCGTCGAGAGCTAGTTGCTCGGTGCCGAGAGCGAGGATCGAGGGGTCGAGGGTACGAAGCATGAGGGGCAGGATGGATCCGGGCAAGAGACCGCCGGACCAGTTGCTGTCGATGCGGTCGCTGTTCAGGGGGTCGGCGGGGCCGTAACGAAGATTGAGGAAAGATGCCACGCCGGGTTGCAGGAGCAGGGGGGGGCGAAACGTAGACTCACTGGCTAGTAGGGTGGAGGAGACTACGATCTCGGCGATGGAGTCTACGAAGCCGGGGCTGCTGAGGCGGACGGAGAGGCGTTCGCCGGGTTGGGCGGCGGCGAGGGTTTGGGCAACGAAAGGCCGATCGGTCGCTAAGGAGAGCACCGAGCCGCCCAAGGTGCGGGAGTCGGCGGAGAGGAGGAGCTTGGACGGATCGAGGCTGGTGATGGTGACGATGGGCGGGGGTCCACCGGTCCCCGGGTTGGCATAGGAGTCAGCGGGAAGGGGCTGGAACGCCACTGAGAAGTTGGTTTGCAAGCCGGGAGCGGCGACACCGGGGCGGAGTAGCAATCCGCGTTCGGCGACGGTGAGGCGCAGGCCGGCGCTGGGAGCGGCGAAGAATCCGACGGGTTGTTCGACGGTGACGACGGCGCTGCCTTTGCCGTTGATTTTGAGGTTGACGGGACGTTCGCGGTCGAGTTCGCTGAAGAGCGGATTGGGCGGCAGCGGGGCGGCGACGGCGTCATTACTGCTGGCTGCTTTGAGGAAGAAGGGGTCGATTCCGGATCGGAGGGCGAGGACTTCCCGGATGGGGAGGAGGAGGCCGGAACCGGGATCGAAGGCGTAGGGCGCGGCGACGGCGGCGACGGTGGGTTGATCGGCCGGGACGCGAATTTGCGGGGCGTCGCGGTTGTCTTTGAGCCGGATCGCCATGGTGGCGGGGTAAAGAAAGACGGGGATTTCCTCGGTAGTGCCATCGGGCGATTCCGCTTTCAACCAGACGGTGCCGTCGTTGTGAAAGGCCTGGAGAAAGACGGCGCTGGTGTTTCCGATGGCGAGCGTGGCTTGACCTGGCGCGGAGGGGGACGCGGCCAGTTTTAAGTGCTGGGGATTGCTGCTCGTGAGGGTTCCGGTGAAGCGGCGGCCGTTGGACGAGAGAGGGAATTCGAGTTGTGTTCCCGATGCGACCGAGAACTTCACGTTGGGGAAGAGGGGCGGCGCGGGGGGCCGGTAGACCGTGATGAGGACTTTGAACTGGCTTTGGTTGGCCGAGGTGCCGGCACCTTGGAGGGAGACGGTGACTTGGCCTTCGTTACGGCAGACGAAGGGAACTCCGACGGAGAATTGCGTCACATCGACTTCGGCGGGGAACTCGCAGACGCCGGATGGCTCGGTGAGGACGCGGACTTTTTGGCCGGGAGTAGACGAGGCGAAGAAGAGCTTCACGACGCGCGGACCGGTGCTGACGCTGGCGGTGGGATCGTATCCGGCGGGAGAGTAGGTGAAGGTGCCCCGTGATTCCGCCGCGCCCTGCTCGAAGTTTAGCCGGAGCTGGGGTTGATGAGGGACGAAGACTTTTTCGATGACGCGTATCGGGATGGAGATTTGTTCCATTCCGGGGGCGGAAACCAGGAGGGAGCCGCTTGAACCCGCGGGCGCTTTCACTTCGAGAAGCAGATACTGCTGCCTTGAGAGGTCGATTGTGGTTTCGGCCACAGAGGCGCCTTGCGGATTGAGGCCGAAGCGAAGGGGGTCGCTGACCCGCACGCGAACGAGCTTTTCGCTGCCTTGGGCCAAGTTGAAGGAGATGGGAAGCAGGCCGATGGTGGTGGCGGTGGGAACGCGGAGTTCGGGACCATAGTTGACGCTGGCGGGGACGACCTCGACGAGAAGGGGGGTGGGCAGTTCGATGTTTTGCACTTCGAGTGTGGTTCGGCCGACTCGGGTGGCCCGGAAGTTGAAATAAAGTTCCGTGGAGGCAGTGGAGCGCGAGACGAAAGCGGCCACGGATGGATCGGAGAAGCGAAGCTGTAGATTGGTCAGAGGGGAGTTGGGAATGATGAATTGGGAAGGGGTCTGAATTCCCGGCGGCAGGGGTGACCGCGGAGCGAAGGCCAAGGCAAGGGAGCCCATAGCGCCTGGTGCGAGATTGCGGCCCCAGAAATTGGTGACGCGAGGGGTGTACGGCCAGGGGAGAACCTCGAGGCGTTCGTCGATGGGCTGGCCCTGGCGGGTGCCGACGACCCGCACGCCGACGCTGCCGCCGGCTTCGTGGGCCGAGAGGTTGAGTTGAAAGGAACCTTCCCGGGAGACGGTCGTCTGGTTGCCGGAGGCGACGCCGGGGACCGCGATGGAGACTCGGCGTGGATCTTCCGATGTGAATTGGAGGCGGTCTCCATCGGCTAGGTAAAAAGGGATGGAGGCGACATGGTCCGTCATCACGGCGATACGAAGCAACCAGGGCGACGGCGGCGGCGCGGTGGGGCTGACAACGCGGAGTTGCAATTGCTGGCCCGGGGCGGGGGGGATGCCGGTGGTTTGCAATGTCAGGGTGAAGGTGCCTTCGCGGAGGGCCCGCAGGGCAACGCCGTAGCGGTCTGGCCGCGAGTTGAACGGTAGCAGGTTTAGCATCGCTACGGCGGCCGCATCCGACGCCGCTATGACCGGAGCGAGTTCCACGCCTGCGCGGGGCTGGCGCCGCTGTCCTGGGTCGCCGTTCGGCAAAAGGGACGCGACGGCGAAGCTGACTTCGAAGTTGGAGCCCTGTAGGGCGGAGAGAATTCCTCCGGTGGGTTGTTCCAGGAAAGTGCGGGAAGGGGTGAGCCGGACGCGCAGTCTTCGGGTGGGATAGGAGATCGGGCCCGGACTTGGAGTACGGCCGCTAATGAGGACGTCCACTTCGCCTTCCTCGGCTAGCGCTTCCAGGGTGAGGCTGCCGCCGCGATAGAGCAGGACGGATTCTTCCCCGGAGAGGCGGAGTTTGGAGGGATCGAGGGAGCGGGCGATCAAGACGTCATCGGTGCCGGGTTCGTTGCCGACGACAACGGGAATGACCACTTGGAGGTCTCGGCCCAGGGTCAGGACCGGGGGGTCTAAGACGGTTCCACGGACATCCGTTGTCACCGCTCCGACGACGGCATAGCGGAGCTTGAGGACGAATCCGGCGGTGGAGTCGCCCTGGGGTGGAAACGGTTGGAGACCGGCGAGCCAGGGGCGGGAATCGCTCCAGCCGGCGAGTTCGACGACGCCCCAATCGGTGGGCGAAATGCTTGTAAATTGATCGTTCCCGCTGCCTCCGGTTCGGTAGGCGACCATGGGGTTTAAGAAGGGATCGGTGTGAATGAACAGGGCATCCTGGCGACCGGCTGGATCCGAACCCGGCATCAATCCGGGGACGGAGAGGGTCAAAGAGTCGGTGAATCCGACTAGAAACAGATCATTGGACCAGGTGCGGAGGGAAAGGATCTCGTCAGAGCCGGGGCCACCGAGATAGCGCGCCAAGCGGGGGGAGTAATCGACGGGATCGAGCCAAGCGACGAAGCCGTCCGAAGCTCCGCCGTTGTAGGCTGAATCACGGGCGGCGGGTAAATCGGTGGAGGAGGTGGTGCCGGCTAGCATCACTCCGTGCCCAGGAAGCGAGACGACGCCGGCGAGCCGGTCTTCTCCGGACCCACCCCAAGCTTGGGGCGCACCCCAGCGGAGCGGGGCGGAGGACAAGCGGGCCACCCAGAGGTCCTGGCCGGGTCGGGACTTGCCGGCGAAATCGAGTGAGTTGGTTTCCCCGGCGACGATCCATTCGTCCGGCTTGTCACCAGAGGCGCGGATCGCTTTGGCGGCATCGTTCCCGGAGCCGCCTATGACCACGAGCGAGGCACCCGAAAAGCCGAACGATCCGGCAATGGCGTCGGTGCCGCCGCGGGGTTGGCCTTCCACCTGGAAGTCTGGCCAATTCGGATTGTCGGTTTCTCCCACGATCAGATATTCGCCGGAGTATCCCACTGAGGTCGTTCGGCGCACGTCGTGGAGGCTATCTGTGCCGGGTCCGCCGAGCAGGGCCGCCTGCCTCAATTGATCGCCCTGGAATTCGAGGAAAAAGCCATCGGTGGCTCCGCCGTGAAATACGGTTCCGCGCCCCAGCGTGCCGTCGGTGAAAACTTCGCGCGAGGAGGTTGAACCTACTACGTTGATGATGTTGTTAGAGGGTTCGAAGTCGAATCCGAGGACTCGCTCGTCGCCGTCTCCGCCCCAGTAAGTGGTATTGGCACCGGAAGTTACAAATACGTCCCAGTTGGTAGTGCCGAGCCGCCTGCTCATGCCGACAGTTAGTTGAGACTTTTGTCCCAGGACGCGATCCTCACCGGGTTCGCTTCCGGTTACGACCGATCCGGACTCGATGGCTGGATCGATAATGAGGGGGAGTTCGTGGCGATAGGGGCCGGTGACGGCGAAGCCAAAGACGCGGGCGGACAGGTGGCGGAGGGCGCATTCGACGGGGACGCGGGTGCCGTTTTGCAGTTGGTAGGCGATGGGTCGCCATTGGACGAGATCGCCGATAAGGAGTCGGCCGGAGGAATCGAGAACGGGTGAACGGCCGCCCTGGACTTCGAACTGGATGGATTCGGGACTGCCGCCGGGGCGGATTTCGAGGTCGTATTCGAGAGGCCCGTCGGCGGTATGGACGAGGAGATCGACGCCGGTGAACAGGTTGGGGCGGCGGAGGGAGCTAAATGTGGGCGTGCCGTCGGTGCAGGATTCTTGTGGCAATTTTGGGGCGCAATAGCGAACGTGTCTGCCGGTTGGGTGCTCGGGCTTCCACTCGCTGGGGTTGGCACCGATCCAGGCCATGGTGATGCCACTGGCGGTGCCTGGTGCGAGGGAACGAAGGCCAAGGTCGCCGTTTTGCCGAGCGAAGACCTGTACGCCGCGCGCCTTGGCTGCGAACTGTATGCCAGGCGGGAGTTGCCCGATGTTGGGGATGAAATCGTGGGCCTGGAGTAAATTGACCGCGGCTATAACTAAGAGTGGGCAGGCCCGCGTAATCATCCTGCCATGATCTCACACCGGAGAAACCGGCCTTGCTTAGTTGACCGGAAATCAGGCTAACTGGGCATAGGTTTATCCCGTATGCGGAATGTTATCGGAGGTCACGCGGGGTGGTGTAGGAGTGGCACGGACGTGGCCTCTCAACAGCCTGGGCGGTGGTGTTTGATTTCCACGTCGAGCAAACGAACGAGGGACGATCCGCGAGGACTTCTGTAGAATCTTGTTCGACCCTGGCTGCATCTAGCGGTTTATGAAAGCAGCGCGTATTCATGGCTACGGCCAGCCGATTCAGATTGATGAGATCCCGGTGCCGGTTCCTGGACCGGGCCAAGTGTTGATTGCGGTGAAAGCTTCGGCGGTGAATCCGGTG
>JANODS010000573.1:0-2020 GCA_031412835.1 Acidobacteriota bacterium
CTACGGCCCCCGGGCGCCCCTTGAAGGGCCTCACGCCCCTCGATTGGTCCGCAGCGTCACGGCCAGCCGCTGCTTCAATTGCTCCAACCCCCTCCCCGTCGGCTTCGATTTCCTCCAACCCTGCCCCAAGTGCGCTACGCTTCTCCACTGCTGCTCCCAGTGCGGTCACATGGACTCTTCCGCGCGCTTCCAGTGCCTCCAAACCATCCCCGAACGGATAGCCTACAAGGACAAAGCGAACGAGTGCACGCTCTTCTCCCCCCGCATCACCGTCGCCCGAGACACCGCCGCGCCCGTAACCGCCCCGAACGCCAGACCCACCCCTGTCACCGCCGCCCCCAACGTCCCCCGCAAAGTCCAGGACGCCCGCAACGCCTTCGACAATCTCTTCAAAAAGCCCTCCGAATAAACCTCCCGTGCGCACCGCCCAGCTCATCGCCCAACATCGTTTCGAACTCATCGAAGCCCCTCCCCCGCCCCCGCCCGGCCCTGGCGAAGTCCAGGTCCGCGTCCACGCCGTCGGCATCTGCGGCTCCGATCTTCACAATTTCTCCGAGGGCCAAATCGGCGATACCCCAACGGTCTTCCCCATGGTCCTCGGCCACGAACCCACCGGTACCATCGTCGGCTCCGGCGAGCGCGTCATCCTCGAACCCGCCGTCTACTGCTACCACTGCCCCATGTGCCGCTCCGGCCGCCACAACCTCTGCGACCACATTCGCTTCTACAGCGCCGGCCCCGACCCCGGCTTCTTCCGCGACGTCGTCAACCTCCCCAGCCACAACGTCCTCCCTCTCCCCGCGGGCCTCGGCTTCGCCGAAGGGACGCTCTTTGAACCGCTCGCTATCGCCCTTCACTCCATGCACTTCGCCCGCCCCACTCCTGGTGAAACAGCCGCCGTCTGGGGCTGCGGACCCATAGGCGTCCTGACCATCGCCATGCTGAAGCTCCAAGGAGTTCGCCGGATCTTCGCCATCGACCCCGTTCCCCACCGCAGAGCCATGGCCCTCACGTACGGGGCTGCCGCCGCCTTGCCTCCCACCGAAGCCCTCGCCGAAATTAAGGCCGCCACGGGCAACCGAGGAGTCGACATAGCCCTGGACTGCGCCACGAAGGACGGTTCTCTGGAAGCCGCCTGCTACGCCGTCGCCCGAGGCGGCCGCCTGGTCGTCACCGGCATCCCGTCGGAGGCCATGCCAACGATTCACTTCCACGAACTCCGTCGCAAGGAAGTACCGCTCATCCCCATCCGCCGCAGCAACCACGAGACCCACGTAGCCCTAGAACTCCTCCATGAGCGTCCCACCCTCTTCGGGCCCCTCGTCACGCACGAAAGCCCCCTCGAATCGATTGAGGAGGCCTTCACCATGCTAGAGCATTACCGCGACAACGTCGGTAAAGTTGTGATCGATCTTATTGCTTAGTAGCCGACCATTCGATCTTCTGCACCTGCCCACCCATTTCCGTCTCCGCCGAGCCCTTGATCTTGGACCCATCGACGTCCCCGGACAGTTTGTAGACCATCGACCCACCGTCCTGCCGTTCCCGTTTCACGGTGAAGGTGACCTTCTTCCCATCCACGGCACCTTCCGTGATCTTCAGCGACCGTCCTCCGGGAAACTCAACGGTCCCCGTAAACGTGGCGTCTTTCTGCTCGATCGCCATCTTGGCATCGACCGGCCCCTGCGGCCCGGCCATTTGAAACGCCCAGTTCCCATTCAGCGAGTCAGCGCCAAAAGCCGCCACCGCCATCCCAATCCCAATCAAAATTCGTAGCATCATAACATTCACTGTAACTCCCGCAATCGATCCAACAACCGCCTCGCCGAAGGGAACTGTTCTTCCACGACCGAGGGATTAACCGACTCCATTCACGGATACACGCCCGCCCATCCATGATCTACGGACCAAATGTGATCCGCCCGAACATCATCTCGCTTCAATCTAACACGAGCCACCCGGCGCAACCCTTCCGACATTCTCCCACCATCCCGTTCCAGCCACAGCCCACAACACATCC
>JANODS010000574.1:0-2031 GCA_031412835.1 Acidobacteriota bacterium
TGGGATATTGGCAGCATGGTGGCCATGTTGGCGGGGTCGGCTGTGGCGGTGAAGCGGATGATGAGCCGCTTGCCGATGGCGCGGTAGTTGGCTTGCAGGGTGAAGCCGTAGGGGTAGGTCTGGCGGGTCGTGGGACTGTCAGAAACGGTGACGGTTGCGGCGTCCTTCGATTGCAGGGTGGTTTGCCAAGGCATGTCGCGCACGAAGCCATGGAAGGGGACGGGTGCCCCCTTTCCGATAGCGGGCCACATCCAATGGGCTCGTCCGGTCCATGCTCCCGAAGGGCCGCTTTCAGAGGCGTAGAGCGTCTCGACCCACTGGCCCTTATGTTGGATCTTCAAACTGCAAAGCTCGCCGCCTCGCTCGGGGCAAACAGCACCCTGCAGGAAAGGCGAGCCGAACACGATCTGGGCGACCAGGAGCAACGAAGTCATACCCGGCAATCAGATCACATTTGGGTGCTTCTTGGGCAGTGTCGGAAGCAGCGCGGTGAGGAGGCCGATGGCGGGGAGGTAGGCGCAGATCTGGTAAACGAACTCGATAGAGGTCGCGTCGGCGAGGCGGCCGAGGACGGCGGCGCCGATGCCGCCCATGCCGAAGGCGAAGCCGAAGAAGAGGCCAGAGATCATGCCGACGCGGCCGGGGACGAGTTCCTGAGCGTAGACGAGGATGGCGGAGAAGGCGGAGGCGATGACGAAGCCGATGATGACACTGAGGACGCCGGTCCAGAAGAGGTTGGCGTAGGGGAGGGCGAGAGTGAAGGGCAGAACACCGAGGATGGAGCCCCAAATGACGGCTTTGCGGCCGATGCGATCGCCGATGGGCCCGCCGATGAGGGTGCCGGCGGCGGCCGCGGCGAGGAAGGCGAAGAGGTAGAGTTGCGAGGTTTGGACGGAGATTTGGAAGTGGCTGATGAGGTAAAAGGTGAAGTAGTTGGTGAGGCTGGCGGTATAGAAGAACTTGGAGAAGATGAGGGCGAGGAGGACGACGATGGCTCGAATGACCGTGGCCTTGGGGAGAGGGAGAACGGTGGATTGGGCGGCGCGGCGGAGGCCGTGGAGTTGGGCGATTTGCGCTTTGTACAAACCGCCGACCCAGGTCAGGATGACCATGCCGAGGAGGGCGGCGATGGAGAACCAGGCGGCTCCGACTTGGCCGATGGGCAGGACGACGAGGGCGACGAGAAGAGGGCCGATGGCGGAGCCGGCGTTGCCGCCGACCTGGAAGAGCGACTGGGCGAGGCCGTGTTGACCGCCAGAGGCGAGGCGGGCGACGCGGGAGGCTTCGGGATGGAAGATGGCGGAGCCGACGCCGATGAGGGCGGAGGCCGTTAGGAGCAGCGCGAAGGTGGGCGCGACGGCGAGGAGTAAGAGGCCGGCAAGGGTGAAGACCATGCCGACGGGGAGGGAGAAGGGCATGGGCCGACGGTCGGTATAGTTGCCGATGAAGGGTTGGAGGAGGGAGGCGAGGACCTGGTAGGTCATGGTGATGAGGCCGATCTGGCCGAAATCCAGGCTGAAGGAGCTCTTGAGAATCGGGTACATGGAGGGGAGCAGCGACTGCACCATATCGTTAAGCATGTGGCAGACGCTGACGGCGCTGAGGACCCGAAAGAGCGTCTTTTGTTGTTGGTCGGCCATCGATCCTTCCAGGATAGCGGCGGTAGCTGGCGCTAGACCAGCCGGTAGTGCGGAAAGACCGGAACCGGTTCCTTGAGGCCGAACAGCCCGGGGTGATTCTTGGCGGCTTGCCAGACGGCCAGGGCGAGGGCCATGACGAGGTCGTCGTGTTCGGATTGGTCGCCGGCGGGTTGGAATTGCCGAAGCTCGCGAGTTAGTAACTCCATGCCCGGGGCGTCGGAGTGTAACTTGAGTTTCTGGGACTCGATGGCCACTTTTGGACTAGTTAGTAAGTCGGCCCGGGTACACTGGTATAGCCGCCTTTCAGGGGGTGAGAAATTTGGCCTCCGCTGATGCAGAGGGGTTTCATGCCGTAGTGCGGGATGGGGTCCGCTTGGAGCAGTTCGATGAC
>JANODS010000575.1:0-3779 GCA_031412835.1 Acidobacteriota bacterium
GATGATGCCGGACTCTTGCAACGGCCGGGGGAGTTCGACGAAGGGCAGCATCGCATCCTTCATCTTCATCATCTTCGAAATATGGCTGCCGGCGGTGGGGAAGTCAGCGGCGTTCGGCGGTTCGAGTTGGCCGGAGGGCGAGACTTTGTCCGGCGGGTAGCCAGTGAGCATTTGATAGATGGCGGCGGTGTGGTTGAACAGACCGTTGGGGGTGTAGCTCATCGAACGGATGAGGGTGACCTTATCCATCGTGTCCGCCATCATCGGCATGTGTTCGCCGATCCAGGTGCCGGGGATTTTGGTTTTGATGGGCTTGAACTCGCCGCGAATGTTCGCCGGGGCGTTGGGCTTCGGATCCCAGATATCGATGTGGCTGGGGCCGCCCTGGAGGAAGATCATGATGACGTTTTTGGCCGCGCCGAAGCCGCGCGCGCCAGCGAACTTGTCCGCCACTTCGGCGGCCTGCGCGGCTTTCTGCGACAGGAAGAAGCCGGGCAGGTGAAGACCAGCCAAGCCGAGCGAGCCGATGCGCATCAGCTCGCGCCGTGTCGGCCCTTCACAAGTTTGTCCAGCGATGCGTCCAGGAATGTTCAACATGATCGTGCGCTCCCTTAGTAAATGTAGAGGAATCCTTTGCTGTTGAGAAGGGCCCAGAGGAGATCCTGCGCTCGGAGAGTGCGGGGGCCGCCGGAAAGATACTTCGCGCCGGTTTCGGCTTCGGCCTTCGTGGGCAGGCGAGAGAGGGTGGCGAGGTAGAGATCTTCGACCATCGCCGCATCCGTTTTGCCGGCGAGGACGTTTTTGGCGACGCGGCCCTTGGGGTCCGCGACCGCTTCGGAGATGGTCTTGCCGTTGATGAGGTTGAGGGCCTGGGGCAGGCTGAAGTCGGTGCGACGTTCACACTCGCAGGCGGACTCGCGGGTGGGGCGGCCGAAGAGATCGAGGAAGCCTTCGGCACCGACATGGGGATCGGGGACCTGCGAAGCGTTCGTATCTTCGGGGACCTCGGGGAAGTTGGGGCGGGCGCCGGCGGCGGCTTCGACGGCGTCCATGAGCGGCTCGGCGTTGAGGCGGCGGGGCAGGGCGTGGGAAAAGTTATCGGCGTCGAGAGCGTTCCATTCGTTGGTGACGAAAGAAGCTTGGTAAGCGCGGCTCTTGACGATGGTGCGCATCAAGGACTGGAGATCGAAGTTGTGATCGGTGAGGTCCTTCGTGAGCGCTTCGAGAAGGGCCGGGTTGACGGGCGGGTTGGAGGCGCGGATATCGTCGACGGGATCGATAATGCCTTTGCCGAAGAAGTAGCTCCAGAGGCGGTTGGCGACGGCTTTGGCGAAGAACGGGTTCTGCTTGGAGACGAGCCACTCGGCGAGGGCATCGCGGCGCTGGGGGCCGGCTGGGATTTTGGTGGGCGTAAGGGAAGCGATGAGGAACTCGGGGGCGACGACGCGCGAGTCCTTGGGGTGCTTCATTTCATAGTCGGCGCGTTGGTCGTAGAGGATCTCTTCGCCGACCTCGTAGCCGGGGCGGAGGCCGACGGCGGAGAAGAAAGCGGACATTTGGTAGTACTGATTTTGGGTCCACTTTTCGAACGGGTGATCATGGCACTGGGCGCAGACCATGCGGACGCCGAGGAAGACCTGGGTCGTCTTTTCCATGGTCGGTTTGGCGTCGCGGGTGGCGCGGAAATAGTTGCCGGCGGGGTCGTCGTAGGTGCTGCCGCGGCTCGTAAGAAGTTCGCGGACCATTTTGTCGTAGGGCTTATTGGAGGCGATGGACTCGCGGATCCATTCGCGAAAACCGTAGGTTCCTTTTTCGCCGAGGAATTTCCGAGTGGACTGGAGGAGGTCGCTCCACTTGACGGTCCAGTGGTCGACGAACGCGGGGCTGGCGACGAGCTTATCGATCTTGCGGTCGCGCTTGAGGCGGGACGGGGCGGGGTCGGCGAGGAAGGCGCGGACGTCGTCGGGACTGGGGAGTTGGCCGGTGAGATCGAGGGTGACACGGCGGAGGAAGGTGGCATCATCGGTGGCGGGCGAGGGCTGGATTTTCAGCTTTTGGAGCTTGGCATCGATGTGCTGATCGATGTAATTATTTTGGGGCAGCGGCTTCCAGGCGAAGCCGGGCTTGGGGTTGAGAATTTGAACAGGGATGGTGGAATATTTTCCTTGATACCGGACGAGGAGGGTGGCTTCGCCGACGCGTTCGCCGGAGACGAGGGAGGCGACGTCGACCTTGGCGACGGTGGGGGAGTTCGATTCGATGGTGGCTTCGCGGGTTACGTCGCGGGTTTGTCCGTCGGCGAAGCGGGCGGTGACTTTGACTTGCGCGGTGGCTCCGGGGGCGGCCATGGCGACTTCGCGGGGCTCGACTTCGAGAGCGGTGACGGTGTCTTTGGCGGGGTCGCCGTAGGGGACGCCTTGGGCGATCCAGTTGTAGATGGTCGTGTAGTAGGGCGATTTTTTATCGAAGCGAAGACCGCCGCCGTGGGCCACGCTTTGGGTGGGCTTGGCGAGCATTAGGCTGCGAGCGGGTTCGGCGCGATTGAAGCGGCGGCCGGAGAGGTCGTAGAGCAGGGCTTCGTAGTCGAACTGGGGATCGTAACCGCGGAGCGAAAGTTTGAAGCCGTTCTTGCCCTTGGCGGCACCGTGGCAGGGGCCGGAGGTGCAGCTCGTTTTATTGAGAATCGGCGCGACGTCACGGAGGAAGGTAACCGAAGGGTCGGCGGCCGTGAGGGCAAGGGTCGAGCTAGCGAGCAGGAGCGGAAGGCGCATCTTTTGCTTTTTCCTCGGGGTCAAGAGCCGCAACCGTCAGCGGAAGCAGCGGGGAATAGATTTCTTGGGCCTGGCCGCCGGCCATGAGTCGGCCGACGACGCCGATGTTGTAGAGGGCGGGAAGGGTGTTGCGCGTGGAGGTGACCAGGAAGGTGCCGGTGGTTTTATCCTTCGGGTCGACAGCCATTTCGATGGCGCGGAAATCGATGAAGTTCGGTAGGTCAACGGCGACCGTATCGGGAACGACTTGGCCGCGTTCGCGGGTGGTCCAGCGCCAACGGAAGAGGTATTCGAAGCCGGCCTCTTTCTTGGTCGAGCTTTCGAGGATGAGGGATAGATTGGCGGGCGTGGGGTCGGTGAGCGCGGCGGGGAGCCGGTAGCCGAGCCAGGTTCCGACGAGCGGCCGTTGGCGGTCGACGACGCCTTGGGCGGAAGCGCCGGTGACGCCGATCGAGTAGGCGAGGCCGGTGGCAACGCGTTCGATTTTGGGTGTCTGAGGATCAGTGGAGATGACGCGGAAACCGAATTCGCCGGAGCTGAATTTGGCATCGGCGGCGGCGGTGAGGGTGATGATGGCGCGGCGGCTATTGGCGCGATTGTTGGGATCGGGGATTTCGTGGGGGACGTCGCCGCCGGCCATAGTGATGCCAGCGGGGAGTTGGATGGGCTCGACGCGGAGGGGTCCGGTGTAGCCTCGGCGGGCGATGTTGATGGCCACGAGAGCCGTGCCGCCGGCGGGAATGTTGACGAAGGGCGTCGTGATCTGGGCCTGGAAGTCGCTGCCGGAGCGGGAGGCATGGAGGCGGTAGGCGTAATGCTGGCCGCCGCGAAGGGCGAGATCTTCGACGGCGAGCGTGATGCGTTTGACGCCCTCTGGGACCTTGAATTGGAGGAACGGATCGCCGAGGGTTCGGCTGCTGGCTTGGACGGCACCGACATCGACCGGGAGCGGGCCATCGCCCGCGGAGACTAGTTTTTTGCCGGCCTCGTCGTAGATGGTGAGCAGGC
>JANODS010000576.1:0-3531 GCA_031412835.1 Acidobacteriota bacterium
TCCTAGTGTTGGAATCGATGTTGAGCATTTCGTATCCGGTCGGGAGCCGATCGCCGACGTTGCAGCAGATCGTGGTGCCTTTGGTATTGGTCTTGGTCGTTGGCCGGTTCCCCCGAGCGTTTCCGGGATTGGCCGCCGGTCTCGTGGCTTTCGGCGCGTTGGTGGGGTTTTGCTACAACGCGCGGCAGAGTCGTTGGATGGTGGATCTCGACCGGATCTCGATGGGGCTCAAGACCGCGGTGCCGGTGATTCGGCAACCGACGATGTTCGTTTTGTTGGAGCCGACGGTCTCGCTTTCGCCGTGGCTGAGCGACCTCTACGTGAAATCGCTCTATCGGTCGGTGGATGTGAACTTGAAGTTGCTGATCCCCGGGCCGACACCCACGAACTGGCGGGAGTATCCGGATCTGGTGTTTGGGACCGATGCCGAGGGCCTTCTGGCGGAGAGTACGATCGGCTTTCCTCGTTTGATCCTGCGCAGTGCCGGTCCGTCCGCGGTTCCATATTCGCAGGTGGTTCTGCTCCGGCCCGGCCCGCAAGGGCTGACGCGGACGTACTCGCTGACGGCGGCGGAGTTGAAGGGTTATCGGGCTGCGTTTCAACGGACGGATCCGTTGCAATTGCGAGTTCAGCCGGAGCCCAAGGCGGTCCCGCTTGAGTCGTTATCGGCTTGGCGGATTGTCGGCGAGACGACGGTTGGGGGCGACGGAATTCGGATGGCGGCGATGAGCGCTTCGAACTTGAGTTTGGCGGAGACGCCAATTCCGTTGGAGGCGAACGGGGAGTATGAGGTGGTTTTGGAGGCGAGCGCTTCGGGGACGGCGGCGGGTTTCTACGTGGATTTCTACGGGTTCGATTACGACCATGCCGCGCAAGACCATCCCGTTCAGGGGCTGAAACGAGAGCGTCGAGAGTTCCGTTTTCGGATCCCCGCGGGCGTGAAGGTACCCAAAGCCTCTGTGCTCCGGTTAGTGAATCCTTCGGCTGACTCGGTGACGGTACATGCCGTCAAGATCTTTCGCTTGGATTAAAGTGGTGAACGCGGACAGAATCGAACTGTCAACCTACTGATTAAGAGTCAGTTGCTCTGCCAATTGAGCTACGCGTCCACAATCATTCAAATGCGGGCAACAGTTCTTAGACTACCATGTCGGCTACTGGATTTGGGGCGTCGTCGGTAAATTTCTTGCGGCAATTTGCGCGATGTCGAGCAGTTGGGGGGGGCGGTCGGTGACGGCGGCCAAGCCGTCGCGGAACATGGTGTTGCAGAAGGGGCAGGCGGCGGCGACGATATTCGCTCCGGTATCGACGAGTTCCTGGGCGCGGGCGTGATTCACTCGGCTGCCCATCTCTTCACCTAAGAACGCTAGGCCGCCGCCGGCCCCGCAGCAGAAGCCGCGCTCTCGATTGCGAGGTGCCTCGACGAGCGCTCCGGCGGAGGCGGCGACGGCGCGGGGTTCGTCGTATATATCCTGATAACGGCCGAGGTAGCAGGGATCGTGGTAGACGACGGACTGGTCGGGCGGGCCGGCGGTCGCGAATTTGGCGAGAAGAGTGGAGTGGTGTTCGACTTCGAAGTGGACGCCGAATTCCTGATAATCCTGGCCGAGAGTTCGGACGCAATGGGGGCAAATGGAGAGCATCTTTTTCGCGTCGACGGCTTGGATGGCTTCGATGTTTTGATTGGCCAGGGTTTGGAAGACGAGGTCGTTGCCGAGGCGACGGGCGGAGTCTCCGGAGCAGCGCTCTTTTTTCAGCACGCCGAAGGTGATGTTGTGATGGCGGAGGACTTGAACGAGGGAGGTGACGATCTCGCGACCGGCGGGGTCGTAGCTGCCCATGCAGCCGAGCCAGAGCAGATACTCCTGCGAGCCGTCGTAAATGGGGAGTTCGGCGGATTTGACGAAGCGGTCTCGTTGCAGGGCAGGGAAGCCCATGGGGTTGCCGAAGCGTTCGAGGTTGAGAAACAGCTTGGTGCCGTGTTCGTCTTCCCAGGTGCCGGTGTTCACGGCTCCGCGGCGGAGGCCAATGATGACCGGGAGATGCTCGATGCCGACGGGGCACTGGAACTCGCAGGCGCCGCAGGTGGTGCATTGGAAGGCGGCTTCGGCGGAGATATGTAGGCCGAGGAGAGGTTGTTCGCTGGCGACGCCGAACTCGTTGAGGTAGTCCCGCATGCCGAGGATGATCCCTTTCGGGTCGAGGAGTTTGCCGGTGTTCGCGGCGGGGCAGTGCTCCGTACAGCGGCCGCATTCGACGCAGGAGAACGATTGAAGGACGGTTAGCTTGGTGACGTCCTTGCCGGTGACGAGGCCGAAATCCTCATCGCCAGCCAGAGGGGGGATGGCGGAGAAACCGCCGCGCGACAGAAAGATGGTGGCGGGGCTGAGGACGAGGTGGAGGTGCTTGGTGTGGGGGATGAGGGGGAGGAAGATGAGGAGGGCGAGGGTGTGAGTCCACCAGATGGCGTTGAACAGCGGGGCGGGCGGGGCGAGTTGGAAGTCGATGAGATAGGTGACCATCAGGACAAAGATCAGCAGGGCGATGAAGCCGGATTCCCAGGAGACTTCGCCGAGCCATTGGGGCCTTAAGACGAGGCGTCGAAAGGCGAGGCCGGCGATGGAGACGGCGGTGACGATGGCAAACGCAGCGGCCAGCCAGCCGATGGGATTGCCATGGACGGAGAATAGAGGCCAGCCGACGCCGATGGCGAAATGGTTCAGCGTGACGACGCCGAAGGCGCAAAATCCCCAGAAGACGAAGGCATGGAGGAGGCCCGGGATGGGGCGTTGCTGAATCACTTTGGCTTGGCAGATGACCTCCCAGAAGAAGTCCCAGACGCGGCGGGAGAGGGGATGGAGCTGGAAGTCGGCGTCTGGCTTGGCCCGGCGCAATAGGGAGACGACCACCGAAAGGCGGCGGCTAAAGCCGATCAGCGCTACGGCGAGCAGGACGACGAACAGCGCGGATTCGGCGGTCGACAAGAGGGACATAATGACTACGCTACACTAACGAACTAGGAGTATTCTTGCGATTTTTTGTCTCAGGCGCGGCCGGGTTTGTTCCTTCTCATCTCTGCGACCGCATTTTGGCCGATGGGCATGAGGTTGTCGGCGTTGATAACTTTCTGACGGGGCACGATCGCAACGTCGCGCACTTGAAAGATCATCCGCGGTTTTCCTTCGTTGAGCACGACGTTTGCCAGCCGTTGCCGGAATTGGGGGCGTTTGATTGCGTCATCCACGCTGCTTCACCGGCCAGCCCTAAGGACTACTACGCTCATCCGATTGCGACGCTCGACGTGGGTTCGATCGGCTCGCGGATTTTGCTCGAGTTGGCTCGGGCTTCCAACGCCCGCTACTTGGTGACTTCGACTTCCGAGTGTTACGGCGATCCGCTGGAACATCCGCAGACGGAGAGCTACTGGGGCAACGTGAACCCGGTGGGGCCGCGCAGTTGTTACGACGAGAGCAAGCGCTTCGCGGAGGCGATGACGATGGCCTATCATCGGCACTACGGCCTGCGGACGAA
>JANODS010000577.1:0-5008 GCA_031412835.1 Acidobacteriota bacterium
GCGCTTTCGACGGGTGAGCGGCACGGTTACGGGATCATGAAGCAAGTGGAGGCGGACGCGCAGGGCAAGGTGAAGATGGGCCCCGGGACTCTGTATGGCTCGATGGGCCGGATGATGGAGGCCGGGTTGATCCGGGAAAGCGACAAGCGGGTCGATCCCGAGATGGACGACGAGCGGCGGAACTACTACGAACTCACCGGTACGGGGCAGAAGGCGCTGGAAGCGGAACTGACGCGGTATCGTGGCGTGGTGGCGGTGGCGGCAGGACGGTTGGCCCATGAACACTAAGCGCTACCGAACGATCTATGCGATGCTGCTGCGGCTCTATCCGCCGCCTTTTCGTGAGCGGTTTGGCGACGGGATGGAGCAGACTTTTCACGACCTTTGCAGGGAGCACAAGGGCGCAGGGCGGGGACTGTTCGGGCTAGCGCTGTGGATCTTTTACGAAACGGCCTTGGGAATCGTTAAGGAGAACATAACCCAGATGTCGCAACCTGGAAAGACAATGCTGCGGGTGGCGCTGGGGGCGCTGGCTGCGTTGATGGTGCCGCTCGTGGCATCGCGGATGGTGGAGGGATGGAACTGGGGCGCGCGAACTTTCGTGCTCGTGTATGTCCTCTTCTTCGGGACGGGGATGGCGTATGCGGTGATCGCGAGGAGGAGGGGCGCGTGGTCGTACAAGGTCGGCGTTGGTGTGGCGCTGTTGGCCGGGTTTGCCTTGGGGTGGTCAAACATGGTCCACGTTGCGGGGACGGAAAATCCGGCAAACTTGGTCTACTACAGCGTGCTCGCGGTGGGGCTGGTTGGGGCCTGCTTGGCTCGGCTGGAGCTGCGGGGGTTGGCTCGCACCCTGTTCGCGATGGCGGCGATACTGACGTTGATTTCCGTGCTGCTGCCTTCGGGCGCGCCACCCTATATGGCGCGGAATATGGCCATCGGGCATGCCGTCTACGTCGCGTTGTTCGCCGCGTCAGGTCTTCTTTTCCGGCACGCGGGTTTGTCAAGAGTGACTTAGGCCGAAGCTAGGTAATCTCGAACTTCCTTCTGGCCGAAGAAGCCCGCGCTGCCCTCGGCCGTCGCTTGATAGAGATCGTCCTTGGTGGATCGATCCGCCCCGCGCTCGACTAGGAGCCTCACCACGGGCATGTGTCCATACTGAGCCGCCAAGTGTAGAGCGGTGATTCCCTGGCCGTGCGTAAGCCCCCCAAACGTGGCCTTTTGATTGATATCGGCCCCGTGATCCAACAGCCACGCGACCGTCTCCGGCCGATTGCACACCGCCGCCCAGATCAGCGGCGTGCCGCGATAGGGATCGGCGTTCAGGCGCGCGCCCGCTTTGACGAGCCGTTCCAGAACGGCCAAACGATTGCTCTTGCACGCCCAGACCAGTGCTTCGTCAAGAACCTCTTGCGGATCCATCGAGGGTTTCCAGTCCGGAAAACCGCTGTGGGGCCGGTAGAAGCCGCGGGCCGCGCAAGCTTCTGGAGTCAGTGAGCCATCCGGGCGGAAGCAGGCGTCCACCAACTCCGGGAGGCCGAGCCCGGCCGCGGCGCGGAGATTCTTCGGAGCGACTCCCAACAGGTCGGCTACCTCGCGATGTCCCCAAAACAGCGCGACGACCAGCGGCGTGCCGCCCGCCCCGTGCGCTTCCGCATCCAGAGCCGCGCCGCTTTCGAGGAGCAGGGCGGCGATCTCAGTCCGGTTGGCGTACGCCGCCTGATGGAGCGGTGTCCAACCGCGATTGTTCCCCTGATTGACATCGGCGTCTGCCGCTAGCAGCGCTTCGATGGCGGAAACGCCGCCCTTCCAGTCCGGCTTGCCCGCGAAACTGACCGCGAGATTCAAAAGGGTATTGCCATTGGTGCCGCGCTCGCCGGCCAAGCGGGGATTCAAGCGCAGCAACTCGGCAAAGCGGCCAACGTCGCAACCTCGCAGGGCGGCGAACGCCATCAGAAACGGCTCCGCGGTCGCCGCGGCGGGGTTCGAAGAGAGAACCTTGACGCGGGCCGTTAGTTCGTCCCAAGTGTCGAAGCCGTGCTCCTTGGCGTAGACCAGGCGCGCATCGTCCGCGGTGAAGGGGGCTTGCCGAATCTCCTCGTCGCTTTGATCAGAAAAGCGCGGATGCCATTCTCGAATTTGCTCCAGGGCCGCGGGCCCGGCGGAGTACCGCGTCTGGAGCAGACCGTGAACGCGGTCCGCGATCCACGTCAAATCCGCCTCGAACATTCGGGTGTGGCCCCCGCGCGAAGCGGGTTCGGCGTGGGCTTTCAGTTTGGGCCAACTGGCAAACCCTTGTTCCCGAGCGATGGCGAACTGCGCATCGTGCAGAGACACATGGAGGCACACTTCGCTGTTGTCTGACGCTACCCAGCGGGCGTGATGGCGGCGCAGGCGCGATAGGGCATCCACGTTTCCAGATCGGATCGCCCGCAAGAACTCGCGGGCCTGCTTCTTCTGTTGTTCAAGATTCAAGACGGTCTCCTTCGTATGCCTGGTCCGCATTGCAGGCGAAAGAGGGTCATTCTTTGAGGGAAGCCTCCAAGGAGCAGGTGGGCGCGGCCCTTTCCGCGGACGGGACGCGTCCTGCACGCGACCTCCATTAGAGTACCAGAATCGAGAATTCGCGTAAAACGCCCGGGAAACGGCGTTCAAAAAGATCACGCGATGCCTCGCCGCACGACGAATTCCTTGGCCGCCTCGGAGTCGCGGACCACTTCCCAAGAGACGAAACCAGAATTGGCCCGAATAACCTGCGCCACGGCGTCAGCCGAATCGAGTAGACAAATCGCCCTTCAAAAGGAAATGGATCGGTGGTAATTAGGTTCGTATTTTCGAAAAACGACCAAGAGTTGTGAATGGCGGTACTTGTTGCTGAAAAAAATTTTCCGAAGCTCGCGACCACCCTGGTCAAGCGTTGTGCGCTGAGTTTCCTTGGAAAAATAGCGACCCTAACTCGTTGACTCAGAAAGACTTAAAATTCCGACCGCTGGTATTTAATCGGCCTTACCAGCCGGGGACTGCGGGGTGCCCTTTTTCATCCCCTTGGGTGCCGTTTTTGGGTACCCGGAATCGGGATTCACAAGGTGTTGAGATTTATATTTCCATTTTTATCAACTACATGAAAAAAACAGGACCGAAATTAGCCCCCTGGCGCATGAGAGATTTTGGGTGTGAGTAGTTCGAGCGGTTGAGTGCCCCGGAAAGATGGTCGGAGTTGAGGGACTCCAATCATCAGATCGTGAGTTGCTGCTCCCGCTCGAATCAATCGGCGAACCGGACCTAGATGGGCGTCTGGGTCCGGCGGCGCGCCGATTACTTACGCATACCCGGCCGCGGACCTAATTTGGGGGGTCCGCGGTTGGGCGTTTTCCTCGAATGTGGTTGGGGTGCAACCGCGGAGGGCGACGACGGATCCCATCGGCCAATCAACCGAGCGGATCCGTCGGCCGACCCCTAACTTCTATCTATGCGACCGACGGCAGTCCCAACGGCGGCCGAACATCATTCCTCGGCATCACAATCCAACAAATCGGATAGGCCAGAAAGCCGACACCCGTCACGATCGCAATTCCCAGCCATAAGAGTCGAACCAGAGTCACATCCCAGCCGAGCCACTTCGCCACACCAGAACAAACTCCAGCGATCTTCTTGTCATATACGTCGCGCTCCAGGCGACCCTGGGTCAGCGGCGGAGCCGACCAACGATACTGTCCCATCTGATCGGGCTTGCCGCATCGCGCACAATATCGATGATCGGTTTGCATCTCAAATCCACAAGCGTTGCAGTACATGACCTCGTTTACGAAAGTCTCCGCCATAGTGTTCCCGAAATTTGTACAGTAGTACCATGCGGATTCGTATTCCAAAAGGCTGGGAGATGCGGGAACAGGACGCAACGCCCGAATCGGTCTTCCTGAATCGACGTCAGTTGCTCGCGGCAGCCGGATTATCCGCCCTGCCTACCTGGGCGCAGAGCGCCAAACGGAACGAGGCCTTTACCCTCGACCGCCCCATCACCGAAGAATGGGCCGCCACAGGCTACAACAACTTCTATGAGCTCAATCCGAACGCTAAAGAGGGTTTGGCCGCTCTCGCCAGCGAGTTCCAGATCTCGCCGTGGACGGTCGAACTCACGGGCCAATGCAATAAGCCGCAGAAACTAGACCTTGATGACATCCTGAAGAAATTCCCCTTCGAAGAGCGCCTCTACCGGTTCCGCTGCGTGGAACGCTGGGCCATGGCGGTACCCTGGACCGGTTTTCCCCTCAGCCTGCTGCTCAAACTAGCCGACCCCAAGCCCGCCGCTAAATATGTCCGCTTCGTCACCGTCAATCGACCCAACCAAATGCCCGGCATGAAGCAGGCACCGTACCCGTGGCCCTATTGTGAAGGTCTCCGAATGGACGAGGCGATGAACCCGCTAACCCTGGTCACGACGGGCATGTACGGAAAGCCGCTCCCTAAGCAAAACGGGGCCCCCATCCGCCTTGTCGTCCCCTGGAAGTACGGCTACAAATCGATCAAGTCGATCGTAAAAATCGAATTCACCTCCAGCGAGCCACCCACTTTGTGGAACAAGCTGAACGCCCAGGAGTACGGCTTTTATTCCAACATCGATCCGAAAAAGGCACATCCCCGCTGGTCGCAAGCGATTGAGCAGTTGATCCCCACAATGCAACGGAAGCCAACCCTGCTCTACAACGGCTACGAGCAGTACGTCGCTTCGATGTACAAGGGTAACGAACACTGAGGCTTTTCGCGTTTCGGGAACCGACGACGGGCCTCCCGATACGAGATGACCTCCTGCTCCCCCGCGGCGTCGGTCTGCAAACGGCCTCTCAATACCGCATAAGCACGACATAGCAGGCTCTTCAGCGCCGGCACCGAGCAATCGAGCGTCCGCGCGATCGCCTCGTAGTCCTGACCCTCATACTTGTGTAACAGGACCGCCACTCGCTGCCGTTCCGGCAGCCCAGCGATCGCCGATCGTACGCGTTCCACTTCAACA
>JANODS010000578.1:0-6913 GCA_031412835.1 Acidobacteriota bacterium
CCGTAGCCAAACCGCAGTGAATTACCCACGTACGAAGCGTCCACGATCATGCCCTTGCCGATATCATGCTGCAAGCCGAAGCTCCAGTTATAGGTCGTCTGCACCTTCTGGTCCTGCGAGCCGCCCAGCACGCTCTGCGGCGTGAAGAACGTCTGTGCATTCGCCAGATTCGCAAAGTCGGTATACAGAATCACCGGCGCCTGGAAGTTCGGCGGAGCCGCCAGCGGGCCGACGCCCGCCCCGGTCGCGCCAATGTTGTCCACCGTCCAGTTCCGCCCGGAGTTCACCGCAAAGCCGCCCCGCATCGCCGTCTTGCCGTTGCCAAACACGTCATAAGCAAAGCCAAACCGCGGTGCTAACTGAATCGGCGGAACCTTGAAGAAATGGCTGTCGTACTGCTTAATCCCCGAAAACGGAATCCCGTTCGCAGGATACGACGCCGTATCAAACGTCCCCTGCCGCACAAACGGGAACGTAGCGTTTGTCACCGGGTTGACCGCCACCCGCTGGCCGTTCTGGAGCGCCGGAAACAGCAACTGGCCCGACTTCGACCGGTCGTAATCCTGCTGGCTGAACATCCCCAGCGTCCCGCGATCCGAATACAGATCGCCCATCCGGTGGAAGCGCAGACCGAAATCGAGCGTCAACCGCCGACCCACCTTCCAAGTATCCTGCACGAACCATTCAATCTGCTGGTAGCGCGCATGGTTCACTTGCTTCTTGTTGTCATCCCCGTAAGCGAAAATCGAACCCAGCAGCGCATTCGAGTACGGGTAACCCGTATCGCCCGACGCCGCCCGATCAGAACCAAAGAAGTAAGATCCCGCCGTGTTGTAAGTCGAATACACACTCACATTGCGAGCCATCAATTCTACGTAAATGCCGGCCTTCAACGTATGTTGGCCCTTGATCCACGTCGTCTTGTTCGTAATCGATTGCACCGTATCGGTGCCCACAAACGGCCACCGGCTATCATGGCCAAACGCCGGAGCCCGCGTGATTCCCTGCCCTCCCGACTGCGCCGAAAAGCCCGACGGAAATCCAAAGCTCACCTGCGGCAACAGATTCAGCACATTGCTCCCCCTGAAGATCCGCGGCAGCGGAATCGCCTGCCCCGCCGAGTTCTTCAGCGGCAATTGGTTGTCCGCATAAGTCCGCGTCCCCCCCGTCGCCGTCGTCGTCACATCGTCAATCGGGTTCACCCCTTGCTTGCCCCGGTTCACGCCCCAGGTCGTTTCCGTAATGATCGTCGGCGAAACCGTATAGACCACCGTGCCCACCGCCCCCGCCGCCGTCACGTTATAGCTATGCGGAAACTGGCCCCACGCTCCACCCTGCGGCCCCACCGTGCCGGCGTAGCCATCCACCGCCTGGTAGTCCTGAATCAGCCGCAAATACGTATTGATCTTCGAAGTCGGGTTGTAGTCAAACCGCAGCACCTTGTCCTGATTCGGCCGAGACTGCGGCAAAATCGCCCGGAAGTTAAAGCCGCGTTGGCCCGTCGGGTCCAACGCCAAGCCCTGCGCATCCGGCAACGGAAACAGGTTCAACATCGCCGAACCCGCCGGGCTAAAGCGGCTCGCCGGAATCCGGTTATTCGGAAACTGCGTCTGATTGTTCAGCGGATCAAAAATCGGAACCTGCACCCCCTGCGTAGTCACCGTCTGCGAAAAGTCGCCTGCCCGTTCCAGCGCCGAAGGCATCGTGAACGTGTTGTCGATCCGGTTCTTGTTCCGCAAATAGTCGGCGGAAAAGAAGAAGAAGAGATTCTGCCGATTCTTGTTGAACCGAGTCCCCGGAATCAGCAACGGGCCCCCAATCGTGCCCCCCGGGTTTTGATACCGGTAGCGCTGCCGGGCAATCCCGTTCTTGTTGTTAAAAAATTCATTGCCGTTCAACGTCTCATGCCGCCAGTAATAAAACGCGCTGCCATGAAACTGTGGCGTCCCGCTCTTGATCGTGAAGGTAAGCTGCCCGCCCGTACGCCCGCCATACTCGGCCGTATAGTTCGAAACCAGCAGCTTCACCTCCGAAATCGCATCGATGCTCGGCGACAAATAGCCCGGGTTCAGGTTCCCCGAATCCTGGCTCGCCACCCCGTCCAGGTTCAAAATAATCTGCCCCGTTCGTCCTCCGTTTACCGGCGGAATACCGCCGCCGGACCAGCCCCGAAAATCATTCGACGACACCGTCTGCACCCCCGGCAAAGTCATGATCAGCGACAGCGGATTCCGACCCCGCGTTGGCGTATCTTCAATCTGCCGCAAGCCAATCGAAATCGCGCGGTCCGAACTATCGGTCGCCACCCGCACCGCCCCGGCCGACACCTCCACCGTGCTCGTCACATCACCAACCGACAACGAGATCGTGTTGAGGTCAACCCGCTCCTGAGCGCCAATTCGAATTCCGTTCTGCACATAGCTCTTGAAGCCCGACATGCCGACGTTCAGCGTGTAGGTCCCTGGAATTAGGCCCGTAAACGAGAACGCCCCGTTCGAACCCGTCGTGAAGCTGCGTTCTTGCTTCGTATCCAACGCCGTTAACCGGACCGCCGCCCCGGCGAGTACGCCGCTCGAAGCATCGACCACCGTTCCCGACATCTGGCCCGTCACGCCTTGCCCGTAGGCTAAAGGCACCATGCTCAAAAGCATCGCCGTCGCAATAAATCTTGCCATCACGTATCCCCTCAACCAACGAATTTGGATCAGTATACAGCTTTTCCTTTTCCGCGGCACCCCCTCCGGGAGCGCCTCGCAACCCGCAATACTCAACGAAAACCCCTGTATTTCCAACTTTTCCGCCTCTCTCCGACGAATCCGTCTCGAGAACGGAATAATTTTTAATCTCGGCTGCCTCTCGCGCCGGGCCGCCAGCTTCTGGCCGATACTAGAGTGGTGACGTCTCTGCCAGTCGAGTTACTCAGGCGCTCCCTGTTGCGAGCCCTCGGAGTTCTCGCCCTCGCTTCCCCCCCTCTGGCGTTGCCCAGCTTGCTCCATGCCATTCCCGTCGACGAACGGCTTTCCAACCTCTCCATCCGCCGATGGGGACCCGAAAGCGGCTTCCCCGAAGAAACCTTCGCCGACCTCCTCGCCCCCGGCGATGGCTACGTCTGGCTCGCCTCCAACCACGGTCTCGTCCGTTTCAACGGCCACCGCGCCGAAGTCTTTCAACTCGGCACCGCTCTCCGCGCCAAACCCACCGGCAACTGCGGCAGTTCCACGCTCAGCGCCCTCCTGCTCGGTTCCGACGGTGCCATCTGGGCTGGCTCAGCCGGCGGCTGCCTCTTCCGCCTCGCGCAAGATCGCTTCGGTAGCTTGGCGAATTTCCAACTCTCCAGCACCGACGCCCCAGGCCCCGACCGCGAAGCCAATGGCGTCATGGCCCTCCGCCTCCTCCACACCGGTCCGGGCATCGAAGTCAGCCGAAGAAATCAAATCGCGACTCTCGGCAACCTCACCAGCCAGCCGGACCACGGTCCCGTCGCCCAGAGATCCACCGAACAGCCCTTCATCCAAGCGCCTCCAGGTGCCCTGATCACCCTCAGCGCCAGAGCCAAGGACGGCACCCTTTGGGCCGTCATGAGCAACGGAAACCTCTATCATGCACCCCCCGGCTCCACCACCTGGACGCCGAAGTTCGAACCGCCCGCCACCCCCCGCCGCATCCTCGTCGGCCACGATGGCTTCGTATGGATCGCCACCGCCAAAGGCCTCTATCGCTGGCGCGACGGCCAATCGAAGTTCTGGGGCCGCGCCCACGGATTGCCGCAAGACGACATCCTCGCCATGCGCCAGGATCACGCCGGTTGCATCTGGATGGGCCTAACCACCTCCGTCGCCCGCCTCTGCGGCGACCACCTCGAATCCCTCAACGTCGGCGTCGACGACGAAGAAATGCTTACCACCATCGCCGAAGACCCCCAAGGCAATGTGTGGGTCGGCGGAAGCTGGGGCAACCTTTATCGCCTCAGCCCTTCGAACTTCCGTATCTATACCCGCCGCGAAGGCCTTCCCGAGAGCCACCTCACCGGTGTCGCCGTCGACCGCCAAGGCCACGTCTGGGGCAGCCTCCGAAACTCCGGCCTCGTCCGAATCGTCGACGGAAAACTCGCCGAATCCTACGCTAACCCCTCCATCGCCGAAACGCGAACCCTCCTGCCCCATCCCCAACAAGGCATCCTCGCCGCCAATACCAAAGGCATCTTCGTCGTTGACCCAAAAGGCGTCCGTCCCTTCAAAACCCTCTCTCCCTTGAACTTTCGCTCCCTCCCCGCCCTCTTCGCCCCTGCCCGCGACCAGATCCTCTATTCGAACAGCACCTTCAACTACCGCCTCCGCCACCAACCCGCCGCCGGGGCTGATTCCTGGGCCGTCGACCCGCTCGCCGGACCCGGCCGCCTTCGCCAGTTTGCCCGCGATGACCAAGGCCGCGTATGGGCCTTGGCCCAGTACGAAGGCCTCCTTTGGCTCGACGGCGACACCTACCGACCCGCCGACAACGCCCAGCCCAGCCGCGCCCGCGCCTGGTATAGCCTCATGATCGATGGTGCCGGCCTCCTCTGGATCGGCACCACCAACGGACTCGAAATCTACTCCCCCCACGAAAAGAAATTCCTCACCCCCGCCGCCCTCCTCTCTACAGACCAAATCTTCCACATCACCTTCGACCGCTTCGGTAAAGTCTGGTGCGCCACCCGTCTCGGCCTCGTCCGCTTCGCCCGCCAACAGGCTCTCACCGCCGCCGCCACACAATCCCCCCTCCTCGTCGAACGATTCGGCGAAGCCCAATCCCTTCCCACCACCAACTTTGGCCTCGTCACCTCCGCGACCGGCGCCACCGACCAGCAAGGCCGCATATGGTTCCCCGGCCTGCGCGGCCTCGTCTCGGTAAACCCTCCTGACTTCGAACGGATCCCCCGGCCCCCCGCCGCCGTCCTCCTCAGCCTCACAAGCGATGGCAACACCCAGAACCTCAACACCGACCTCCACATCCCCCCCGACAGCAAAAAACTCGAGTTCGTCTTCCAGTCCGTTCGCCTCGATCCCCTCGGCGGCGATTTCTGCCGCCTCCAAATGCGGGGCTTCGATCCCGACTGGCTCCCCTGCAACGAACGCCGCACCGCCCAGTACACCAACCTGCCGCCCGGCCAGTACGAGTTCGTCCTCCAAACCTCCAGCCAAGCCGACCAGTGGAACGGCAAACCGCTCCGCTTGCCCCTCAATATTGACCCCGCCTACCACCAGATCGGCTGGGTCCGCGCCCTCGCCGTCCTGTTCCTCGGCCTATCCTTCGGCTCCATCGCATGGCGACGTTATCAACGACGAAACCAACGAACCCGCCTCCTCGAAGAAAAGGTCGAAGAACGCACCGTCGAACTCGAAAGCGCCATGCAGGCGGCCCAGGCCGCCAACCGCGCCAAAACCGAATTCCTCGCCACCATGAGCCACGAAATCCGTACCCCCATGAACGGGGTCCTCGGCGCCGTCCAGCTCCTCGCTTCCTCCCCGCTCAACCCGGACCAGCAACAATTGGTCACCGTCATCCAACAATCCGGCGAAGACCTCGTCGGCATCGTCGACGATATTCTCAATCTCTCGAAGGTCGAAGCCGGCCTGCTCACCCTCGAAAAATCCGCCGTCCATCTCCCCACCCTGTGCGCAAACCTGGTTGCGCTCTTCGCCGCCAAAGCGCAAGCCAAAGGCGTCGCCGTCCACTTACTCCTCCACGAATCCGTCCCCGCCTACATCTTCAGCGACCCCCAGCGCCTTCGCCAAATTCTATTAAATCTCGTCGGCAATGCCGTCAAATTCACCGACGCCGGCGAAGTCCGCCTCCGCGTCACCGCCGACCTCCCCGCCGCCACGCTCTGTTTCCACGTTGAAGATACCGGCCTCGGGATTCCGGCCAACACACTCCCCACGCTCTTTGACCCCTTTGTCCAGGCCGACTCCTCCACCACCCGCCGCTTCGGCGGCAGCGGCCTCGGCCTCTCCATCGTCCGCCGTTTCATCGAAGCTATGCACGGTTCTATAACCGTCGAAAGCGAACTCGGCCTCGGCTCCATTTTCCGCGCCACCTTCCCCCTCGAAGTCGCCCCCGAGCCCATCGAAACCGCCGAGCTCCAACCCGCCGCCCTCCCTCCCCCCGTTACCGGCCGCACCGTCCTCCTCGCGGAAGACAACCTCGTCAATCAGCTGATTTTTCAGAAGATGCTCCACCGCCTCGGCTACCTCGTCCGCACTGCCAACCAAGGCCACGAAGCGCTCGCCATCCTCCGCGCCGAGAAAATAGACCTAATCCTGATGGACTGCCAAATGCCCGGCCTCGACGGCTACGAAACCACCCGCGAACTCCGCGCCTGGGGCGGCCGTTTCGCCGACCTCCCCGTCATCGCCCTCACCGCCAGCGCCATGGAGGAGGACCGCCAACGCTGCATAGCCGCCGGCATGAACGATTTCTTAAGCAAGCCCGTCATCCTTTCGACGCTCGCCGCCACCCTCCACCGTTGGAGCCAGGCACGCACCTAACTCACATCGACGCCGTACTCCCGCATTCGCGCATCCGCCGAAAGCAGGCGCATCTTCTCTGCCCTCGCTTGCGCGATCAGCATCCGGTCAAACGGATCCCGGTGCAGCGGAGGCAAACCCTGTAACTCCGATAAATGGGCCATCCGAATCGGCAGGAGCGCAATCCGGTTCTTCTCCATCTGCTTCTCCAAATATTCGGCCGCCGGACTCGGAAGTGGCAATTTCCCTAGGCCCGTCTTAATGAGCATCTCCCAAATGCTCGCCACGCTCAAATGCAGTTCATTGCCTTCCTCAAGAAACATCTTCCGCTGCTCCGAAGATAGCCGGGGCCCATCGGTAATCGCCCACAAGAACACATGCGTGTCGAGCAGGATCTTCACCGTTCA
>JANODS010000579.1:0-8500 GCA_031412835.1 Acidobacteriota bacterium
TCGCTCATCGACTCTTTATCCAGCACCCGAAGCACCGAATCTTCCCCATGCACCGTCGGCATCACCGACACGCGGAAGTCAATCAATCGGCCCTTATAACGCACTCGAAAACGCCCGTCCTGCGGCACTCGGCGCTCGGAGATATCCAGCTCGCTCATCACCTTGATACGCGAGATAATCCGCGAACTCCAGTCCTTCGCAATCGGCGACATCGCGTAGTGGAGCACCCCGTCAATCCGGTACTTGATCACCACTTCCTGGTCCCGCGTCTCAATGTGAATATCGCTCGCCCGCCGCTCCAGTGCGTTGAAGATCGTGCTATCCACCAGCTTGATCACCGGCGCGATATCGTCGCCGCCCGCCGAAATCTTGTCGATCGAAAGCGTCTCGTCCGGGTTCTCCTCCGAAACCACATCGAGCGTGAATCCTTCCGTGACCTCCTCGAGTACCCGCTGCGACTGCTCCGTCTTCTTCAGCAGATCCGTGATCTGATGCAGCGGCGCAACCTTCACCCGCAGCCGTCGCCGCAGTAACACGCTCAGCTCATCGATCAACTGCAAGTTCCGCGGATCCGCCACCGCGATCTCCATCGTCTCCCCCGCCGCCGTCTTCTCAATCATCACCGGCACGAAGTTGTACCGGAACATCATGTCCACCGGCACCAGCCGCAGCAACTCCAAATCCACCGCCGATTCCTTCAAATCGACGTAAGGCGTCCGATACCGCAGCGCCAATGCCTTGGCCTCCGCGATCTGCGCCGTCACTCCCGGTGCCACCAGTTGGGTTGCCATTTATCCTCCCACCGTATCCGCCAACGAGAAGATGGGCAGATACAGCGCCACCAGCACAAAAGCCACGAAAATACCCATGAAAATCATAATCGCCGGCTCGATCAACGACAGCGCCGCACCCAATCGCGTCTGCACATCGTCTTCAAAAAATTCCGCTACCGACCCCAACATCGCCGGCAACGCGCCCGTCGATTCCCCCACTTCAATCATATCGATCGCGAGCGGCGGAAACACCCCCGTCGCCGCCAACGACGACGATAACGTCTGCCCTTCGCGCACCGATTTCCGCGTCGATTCCAGCGCCCGCGCCAGCACCCGCGTCCCCACGCTTTCCGCCGCCGTCTCCAGCGCCTGAATCAGCGGAATCCCGCCGAGCAGCAGCGTCGACAACACCCGCGCAAACTGCGCCACCTGATACTTAATCCAAATCTCGCCCGCGATCGGCAGCTTCAGCTTCACCCAATCGAGCCTCTCTTTGCCGCTCTCGCTCTTCATCCACCAGCGCAACGCCGTCACCGCGCCCGCCAGCGACACCACACCCAGCCAAAAATACTCCTGCGCCGTGGTCCCCACGGAGATCAACAAAGTGGTTAGAAATGGCAGCTTCGCGTTCATGCTTCCATACAGCGAACTGAACTGTGGCACCACGTAGGTAATCAAAAACACGACCAGCAGCAGCACCAAGACAATCAGCAAACTCGGATAAATCAACGAGGCAATCAGCTTCTTCCGCACCGCCAACGTCATCCGCTGATAGCTGACAAACCGCTCCAGCACTTCCACCAGCGCGCCCGACCGTTCCCCCGCCAGCATCGACGTCACGTAGATCGGCGGGAAAACTCCCTGCCGCGCAAACGCATCGGACAAACTCGTCCCGACGCGGACATCGTCCCGCACCGCCGTCACCAGCGGACTCAACTTCGCATCCGTCAACCGCGTCGCCAGCAGATCAAGCGATTTCAAAATCGGCAGACCAGCCTTGATCAGCGTCACAAACTGCTGGTTGAAGATCAGGAACTTCTCCAGGTTGAGCTTCTTCTTCCGATTTGCCCCCGTCAATGACGGAGCCAACTGGTCGAATTTGCCCTTCGGTTTCACTGAATAGACGAGATACCCCTGTTGCGTGAACTTCTCGCGCAACTCCTGCGCTGTGGCCGCTTCCGCAATCTCTTGCTTTATTAGGCCCCGCGCATCGGCGTACTTCAATACGAATTCCGCCATTTACTGTCCCCCGCCGGCCACCACTTCCACTCCGGGCGGCGCTACAAACGTAAACAGCGAATCGCTCAAGGCCGGGTTCCGAACCTCTCCGCTAAACCGGAAAATCATCGTCGCCCCGTCCTGCCCCTTAATCGTCAACTCTGAAATCCGGCTGTCTCGCCCGACCGTGAACGCGACGCTTTGAAATGGCGACTTCCGCGGATTCTTCGGCTCCGCCGTAACCGTTACGAGCTCTCCCGCCGGCTGCACCAAAAACTTCCCAAAGTCGCGCTGGAAATCCAATTTGCCAATCAAAAACGCCAGCGGTGCCTGAATGTCCTGCGCCTCTTTCAACTTCATCTTCTCGGCCCGTTTGGCCAAGACCGAGTAATACCAATACGTGTTCCCATCGGAAATGAATAGCTTTCCGTCCGGTTTCGTATATTCCCAACGCATTCGCCCCGGTTTTCGAATCCGCAACGATCCCGCTTCCACCCTTCGCGCCTTGTTCGGTGCCACGTAAGTCTGCTCAAACGTCAGTTCCAGCGTCCGAACCGAGTTATAGCGGCTTTCGATTCCCGCGAGCAGTTTTGCCAAATCGACCGATTGGGCCGACGACAAAAAACTGGCTGCCAGAAAAAGGACGGAGATGGCACGGAGTGACGTCACTACTGGTGTAGACGATGCGACGGTCTAACCCGTGCAAGTTTAATCTTGCCCCAACTCTTTTCGCGAAAATCGAACCTCCTGAATTCCTTCGATCTTCGCAATCGTTTTCGCGATTTCTTCCGCCCCAAAATCCCTCCGCAAACGAATTTGATAACTTCCTTCCACCCCCCCGCCCTGCCCTGTCGCCGCCATGTTCATCAGACGCAGTTCCGTCGCGAAGGAGCCGACGTGCTCGCTCAAGAGTCGTTCCAAGTTCAGTTCGGGCACCGCTCGAATTCGAAGGACGAAGACTTCGACCGGCCCATGATGGGTTCCCCTCGCCATAACGAAAGCCGCCGTGCCTGCCACCAGGATGCCTAGGACCGCCACCCAAAGGTTTTGCGAGCCGGCCGCCATCCCGGCCACCACGGCAAAAATGACGAAGGCGGTATCGCGGGTATCGCGAACGACGGTTCGGAAGCGAACGATGGAAAGGGCTCCAACCAAACTGAACGCCCTTGCGACGTTGTCTCCGATCACCTGGGTAACCATCGCGATGAGTACGGCGAGGAGGACGAGGGTGGTGGGAAAGGAGACGGAATGGGCAAGGCCGGTGGTGCGCCGGTAGATCCAAGCGACGATCGCGCCCAACAAAAGCGCTGTCATGAGCCGCAACAGGATCATCCAGGGGTCCGCCGCCGCTTGTTCCGTCGCTAGCGCTTTCAAAAAGTCGGGCATCATCTTCCATCCGATGATAGGGCGAAAGCCCGGAGACTGTCACCGATTTGACATAACTTTGCAATCCGCCTATCGCGCGGCTGGGCTCCAGGAGTTCACCGCTGCGATAACGCGCTCCACCTCGTCTTCGCTGAGTTGGGGGTGGATCGGCAGGCTGACCTCTTCTTGCGCTAGGCGATGAGCGATTGTTAGCTCGCCCCGTATCTCATGGTTCGCCGGGGTCATGGCCTTTTGATCCGGGATTAGGATCGGGTAGTGGCGGCCTGTCCCGATGGATTGGCTCTTCAGCCAACCTTCAAAGTCGGCCCGGTGATCAGCGGCAACCGCAACCGGAAAAAGGTGCTCGCATGAGGCGCTGGCGGGGTCCGGACGGAGTAGGCGGACCGCCGGATGGGTGATGCCGCTCGTGTACGCTTTCGCCACCTGTTGCCGTCGGCGGGTCCAGGCCGACAGTCGGGGCAGAACCGCCTCGAGGAGGATGGCGGCGTGGACTTCGTCGAGCCTACTGTTCCAGCCAATCTCGTCGTGCTGGTACTTGGCCGATTGTCCGTAGTCTCGAAGCTGCCGGACCTTCTCGGCCAAATGGGCGTCGTTCGTCAGCACGGCCCCGCCGTCTCCCATTGCTCCCAGGTTTTTGGTCGGGTAGAAGCTTGTCGCGGCCAGTAGTCCGACGGTTCCGGTTGCCCTTCCTTGCCAGGAAGCGCCGACCGACTGGGCGCAATCCTCGATGATGGTGGTTCCATATCGGGTTTGGAGTTCGCCGAGTCGGTCCAGGTTCAGGCTTTGGCCGAACAGATGAACGGGCAGCAGGAATCGAATTTTGGCATCGGAGCGGAGGATCTCTTCGGCGAGATCGAGGTTTAGCAGGCCGTTCTCGTCGGTGTCGCAAAAGATCGGCGTGCCTCCCACCCGCAGGACCGCCAGCGTGGTAGCAAAGGCCGAGAGGGGTGTCGTCAACACGGCGTCGCCCTGTTGCAAACCGGCGGCGCGGAGCGCGATCTCGATGGCGTCCAGCCCGCTGGCGACGCCGATTGCTTCCCGGACGCCCCAGTGACTTGCGAGCGCGATCTCGAAGCCACGTACCTCTTGGCCAAGCACGTACCAGCCGCCCGCGCCTACCTTTTCAACGGCGCGGAGGACATCCGAGCCGATTTCTGCCCACTGGCGCTTAAAGTCGTTCAACAAAACGGGGTTCATCAGTATCACTACGGATGCCACGAATCAGTGTCATAAAGCAAGCGCGGCGCGATTCCGGAGCGCATTCGCCACGTTCTTGAGGTCGGTGGTTATGGGCCGATGCCGTGTCGACGGAGTTGCGGGTCGCTCGGCGGGCGGTCACACCGACAAGAAATATTCCGGTCTCGCGACCCAACGCGTCACCACAGAATTCTGGAGCGCTCTGGCGGCGCTGAGTCGGCCTAATAAGCCGTTCCCGCGACTACAAGGCGGGGCGCATTGGGATCAACGCGGAGACACGACTCTGGAGCGCTTTCGCGACCTTGTCGAGGACTTCGGTCCAGCCGTGCGGTTCGCTCTGACGAAACAGGCGGACGCCTGGGTACCAAGGCGAATCCTCCCGGTCGCGCATCCAGCGCCAGTCGGCGGCCTGCGCGAGGAGAACCCAGGTCTCCTTACCGACCGCGCCGGCCAAATGGGCCATCGACGTGTCGACGGAGATCACCAAATCCATCTCTTCGACGAGGCCGGCGGTGTTGGCGAAGTCGCCGATCTCCGAGGACAAGTCCAGCGCGTTTAAGCTCGGCGGGACGGGCCGCCCGAATTGGAGGTTGACCAAGGCGACACCGGGCTCCCTGGCCAGAGCCTCAAAGAGCTCGGCCGGGATGCTGCGGTTCCGATCATTTTTGTAACGCGGGTTCCCCTGCGAAACGAAGCCAACGCGGAACTTCTCGCCAAGGGGCTCCAGGCGCTTGCTCCAGGCTGATCTCGCCTCTTGGGGTGCCCGCAGATACCCCGGTTCGGACGGGATCGAAGCGAGGGTCGTTCCGAAGATCGCGGGAAGGCTGAGTAGCGGAACGTGAAAATTCGTTAATGGCGGTTGGTCGCCGGGCTCGACTAAGATCTTTGGGTTCGTTCGCAGCGAGCCGAGCAACCCCGCCAACGGGCGGGGGCAGTCAAACTGCACCTGCGCGCCCCGATCGGCCAGGAGCGGCAAGTAGCGGCAAAATTGAAGCGTATCGCCGAGGCCCTGCTCGGCGTAGACAAGAATGGTGCAACCTTCGAGGGACTCCCCGCGCCAAAGGGGCATCGGGTATGCCCGCCGTGAAGTCGCCCCCGCGACATCGAAGCGCCGCTCGTAGCCCGCCCAACCCTCCTCCAAACGGCCCGCCGTGAGATGGGCGATTCCAGAATTCCAGACCGCGGAGGTCTCGTTCGGCTCCAGGGCTAAGGTTCTGTTGTAGCAGGACAGGGCTGCCGAGATTGCGCCGCAGCCGAGGAGACAGTTGCCCAGGTTGGTCCAGGCGGCTGCGTGCGCGGGATGCGCGGCGAGGACGGATTGAAATTCGAAGGTCGCCGCTTCGAGCTCCCCGCGCTCTTGGAGCAGGGTGCCGAGGTTGTACCGAGCTTCGACATAATTGGGTTCCACACTCAGGCACCGCTCGTAGTGGTCCTGAGCTCGGTCGTGATCGCTGAGAGCGTGGCGGAGAACTCCTAAGTTGTTGAGCGCTTGCGCATGAGCCGGTTCCGCGGTGACGACGGTCTCCAATGCGGCAATCGCTTCCGGCACCCGATCAAGCTGCATCAAGACGACGCCAAGATCGAACCGTGCGGCGATGTGATCGGGCTCGATGCGGAGGATTCGCTCGAGCTGTGCGCAAGCAGAAGTACGATCTCCGCTGAGCGCCAAGGTTTTGGCCCACGCGAGACGCCAACCGAGTTGGCTTGCGACTGGCGCTCGGGTCGTTTCGACGGCGCGACCCCAGGCCTGCGCCGCTTCGCCGTACCGGCCGAGGCCGGTTAGGAGCTCCGCCATGCGGGCCCAAAGGTCCGCGCTGTTCGGCTCACCGATCACCGCTTGGCGATAGCAGGCGATCGCGGCTTCTTGTTTGTCCTGGCGCTCGAGGAGGATGCCGAGATTGCGGCAAAGGTAAGGTTTGGGGCCTTCGATGCCAATCGCCGCGCCGAGGAGCTGGGCGGCGGTCTCGGGTCGTCCGGTTTCCGCGTGCAGGAGCCCCAGCATATGAAGCCCGTCGGCTTCGGCGGGTGAAGCGTCGAGGGCTTGCAGGTAGAGCCTTTCGGCATCTTCCCATCGACCAGACTGATGGAGTTGGCGGGCTTTTTCAATGGTGCGGGCGGCAGCGGTCATCTACAGGGTTTATCGGCAAAAATGAGGGCGAGGGGGAGGGGAGAGGGACGAAAAAATGGCCCGGATTGTTCTGACAATCCGGGCCGAGCTACCGAGGGCTAGATTAGCCTCGGAGGAGCGAAAGCACCTGCTGGGGAGCCGAGTTCGCCTGGGACAGGGCGGAGATACCGGCCTGGAGGAGAATCTGAGCTTTGGTTAGGTTGGCGGCTTCTTCGGCGAGGTCGGCGTCACGAATTCGCGATTCCGAGGCTGCCAGATTGGTGAGCTGGGACTGGGCCAGGTTGACGGCGTAGGTGAACTGATTCTGACCTCGACCGACGACGGCTTGCGCCGTGCCGAGCTTGGCGATCGCCTCACCGAGTGCGGTAACCGCTTTTTCGGCCGAGGCTTGGCTGTTGATGCTAGCGGTGGCGCCGGAACCGACCGTGTCCGCGGTGACCACAGTTCCCTGACCGCCGATGCCAGTGCCCCCTTCGTTGGTCCCGACACTGACCTTGAACGAGGCCAGGTTACTGACGAAGCGAATCCCTTCGGCACCGCCCGAGGACGCTTTATCTTTTACGGCCACAACCTGTTTCAGCGTCTCGTTGTTGGATTGCTGAAGCGCGGTATTGATGGCATCGATGGCTTCATCGACCGAGCCGGCGTTGCGAACGGCGCTATCGTTGCGCAGGACAACTCCCAGGGATTGGGAAACGCCGGAGGCGTTGTTGGCGGTAATCGAGACGGTTTGATCGTCACCGCCGTTCTTGATCGAGGTGAAGCTCAGCAGGCTGGTCTGTTGGGAGCCGCCCGCGGAGAAGGCGTTGATGGTGGTGTTGCCCGCTTGGGTCTCGGCGGTGTCAGCGATGCCGGTGGCCTGCGCGCCGCCGCGGTCGTTGAACCCGAAGACGTTGGTGGCACCCACTGAATTCAAGCGGAACTTCGAGCCGTTGCTGCTGGCGATGGTAATGACCGTACCGTTGTCGCTGGCAACGAGTCCGGCCGAGGATAGCGCGGCGTTGGCAGCGAAGGCCGCGTTGAGCGCCTGGGTTGCGCCAGTGATGGTCGCCGCCGTCGGGGTGACCGCCAAGGACTGAGTTGCTCCGCCACCGACCGAAAACTCGAGCGTCTCCGGCGCGGCGGCGAACGTACCGGAGGCGTTTCCGATGATGGAGGAGTAGTCGAAGGTGCCGCTTGCGCCCGTCGAACTCTGGAAGGAGCCGAGACCCAGGACGTTCCCAACGTCACCGGAAGAGAGCGCTTCGAAGCGCTCGCCGCGAGCGTTCGAAAAGACGAGCGCCGAACCAGCGGTCGCCGTCGAGACGGTGATGCCCGCCGCCTGCAGCGAGGCGTTGCTCGCGACCGCCGAGGTCAAGCTGGTGAGGGCCTGTTCGATGGTGGTGCCAGCCGCGACGGTCAAGGCGATATCGACCGGACTGGTCAGGTTTGCGCCCTGGAAACGAACGCTTACCGTGCCTGCGCCGGTGGCCCCAAAGGTGGTGGCACCCGCGGCGGTAGCGGAACCGCCCGTCACCGTGTTGGTTAAAGTGACGCCAGTCGGGTTCGAACCGGAGGTCACGTTGCCGAGCAGAGCGTTGGACAAACGGTCACCGGCCGCAACCTGGAAGGCCGAGCTGGCCGAGGTGAAGCCCAGAGACTTCTTGCCTGTCGAGTCCGTGACTACGGTCGCCCGCACGCCGGCGTTCTTGAACGCTGTGGCCTGCTGGGAGGAGGCTGCACCAGCGGAGTCGATGGCCGCATTGATGTTGGTGGGCACCCGGCGGGCGAGTAACACCGTCGCCGAGGAGCTGCCGCG
>JANODS010000580.1:0-3889 GCA_031412835.1 Acidobacteriota bacterium
CCCGCCGCCGCCGACTTCAGATTCGTCACCGGTGCCTACCCCAACCAGCTCAACAACATCGCCATCCGCGGCCGGTTCGCTTTCGTCCCCAGCACCGGCGCCTCGCCCAACGGCCCCACCCGCTTTGACGTCAATACGCAAAGCCTCCTCAGCGCCATCAACCTCGGCACCCGCACCGACGCCAACCGTACCATCAACATGCACAGCGCCGTGCATCGGCAGACCGCTACCCCGAAGCGCTTTCTGACCCAGCCCTGGGCCATCGCTTTCAAAACGTTGGCGGACGAAGGCTACGTCATCAGCACCGGCAGCAACGTCGTCGCCAAAGTAAAGGTTGACCCCGCCACCGGAGCCGCTACCGTCCAGAACGACCCGACCGACCCCACCCGCGTCCTTCAAATTCCGACGGGCCGCCAACCCCGCGGCATCGTCGTTAACTCCACCGATAAAGCCGCCTACGTCATGAACTACATCTCGCGGGACGTCACCGTCATCGACCTCAGTGGCCCCGTCGAAAGAGTCATCGCTACCCTTTCGTCCACCGCCCTCCCCGCCCCCGGCACCGCCGACGACCTGCTTCACATCGGCAAAGAACTTTATCACACCGCTATCGGTGACTTCGATCCGCCCGCCCCCGGCCAGCCCGCCATCTCCGGCCGCATGTCCAACAACGGCTGGGGCTCCTGCGCCTCCTGCCACCCGTTCGGACTCACTGACAACGTGGTCTGGATCTTCGGCGCCGGCCCCCGCCGCACCATCCCGCAGCACGCCGACTTCGCCCCCGGTGACCCCTCGATCATCAGGGCCCTGAACTGGTCCGCCATCTTCGATGAGGAAGAGGACTTCGAACTCAACATCCGCGGCGTCTCCGGCGGCCTCGGGTTGATCGTCGGGGCCGACGGCGTCACCCCCGATCCCACCCTTGCCGCCTTCACCCCAGCCAACGGCGGCCGTCGCCAGCTCAAGGTCCGGGGCCAGAACGCATGGGATGCGCTGAAGACCTACATCGCTAAAGGCATCCGCGCCCCCATCTCGCCCGTTTCGAAGACCGATCCCGACGTCCTCGCCGGCCGCCAACTGTTCACTCAGAACAACTGTCAGAACTGCCACGGCACTTCGCTCTGGACCACCAGCCGAGTTCGCGCCGCCTCGCCACCCGACGCGAGCCTGCTCAATGCCGGACAACTGATTACCGAACTCCGGCCGACGACCACCTTCGATGGCAACGCCTTCAATGAAGTCCGGGCCAACGCCACCGCGCCGCTCGGCGCAGGCGGCTACAACCCGCCGACGCTGCTCTCGCTCTTCGCCTTCCCGCAAACGTTCTTCCACAACGGCTCCGTCAATACGCTTGAAGCCGTCATGCAGAACGTCGCCCATCGCAGCTCCGGCACCGGAGGCGTCGATGGCCTAACGAACGCCGCCCAGCGGGCGCAGTTGATCCGCTTCCTCCTTTCGATCGACGGAGCGACCGTTCCGATCAACCCCGCCGCGGCCGGAGGCGTCAGTTCCATCTCCGCCGCCAGCTACGCGGGTACGGCCGTAGCACCCGAGAGCATCGCCGCCTCCTTCGGCGATAAGCTCGCCCCTAGCGTTGTCGTCAATACCTCCGCTGCGCTTTCGCAAGCCCTCGCCGGATCAACCCTAACCGTCCGCGATTCGTCCGGAGTCCTCCGCCTGGGTCGTTTGTACTTCGTTTCGCCCGGCCAGATCAACTACGAAGTCCCCGCCGCTACCGCGGTCGGCGAAGCGACCATTACGGTTCTAACCGGAACCGGCTCGACCTCGACGGGAAAGGTCGCGATTAAGAATGCCTCCCCAGGCATCTTCACCGCGAACGGGAACGGAGCCGGAGTGCCCGCCGCGTTGGCGGTACGCATCGGAGCCGACGGAACCCAAACCCCCGTCAACGTCTTCACTTGTGACGCCGCGGGCCGCTGCGCTCCAGCGCCGATAAGCCTGGGTGCCGCCACGGATCAGACGTTCGTGTCGCTCTACGGCACCGGCGTCCGAAAACGAACCGATCTCGACAAGGTGACTTGCACGATCGGCGGAGTCGCCGCGCCTGTCTCGTTCGCCGGAGCGCAGGGGTCCATCGGACTCGATCAAATCAACATCCAAATCCCCAACAGCCTCCGCGGCCGAGGGGAGGTCCCGGTGCTTTTGACCGTGGATGGAGAGACGTCGAACCCAGTGACGATCAACGTGCAGTAACGTCAAGCCAAAAGCTGACGGGTAGCGTTGCGCAGGACGTCCTCCACGTCCGGCGCAACGCGCGAAACCGCCGAAGTCTCGTAGCCGCCCTCGCTGTACGCCCGACGGGTTCCGATGTACATCGGGCCGTAGTCGCCGTACGCCGCCGTGGCCACGAGCTCCGACGGGCGCTCCGCCGCGGCCGCCAGTTGGTACTCCACAAACAGCTCCCCCGGCATGTGGACAACTGAAAACGAACCCAGCCGAAGAGCCGTCAGATCGATCGTACGACCGGCCTTCGTCAGCCGATAGTAGGCGAGGTACCGAGCCTGGTTCAGACGCTGCTTGGGGTCCGCCAACTCCGCAGTCAGATCGGCCTCGGCGAACCCAGCGCCCGTCCGCAAAGGCAGCGCCACCGGCACCGAGATCCACCGAACGTCCGAGAACGGGATCGGCTTCTCCGCCGCCTTCGCCCCGGCCATCGCCGTCGCCATTCGTTCCGCGAGTACCGGCCGCATCGCGACCGCGCCGTCGTTGAACTTCCCGGCCCCGATGTTCCCCGCCGCCCCCGTGAAGTGAATCTGAAACGTGTCCGTCTGCTGGTTGCGAGCATGGCCGACGAAATCGGCCGAGACCGCCCCCTGGCCGTAGTAGCTCATCGGATGGGTCGCGTAGTAGCTGAGCGTGGCGTAGCGCCGAGGCCCGGCCCAGAAGCTGATCGACCGCAGCAGCGGGTCAATCACCCCGACCGGCGCTTGACATTGAGGCGAGTTCCGACAAGCCGTCATGCGGCCAAACTGCACCTTCCCATCAGCGCCGAGGATTCTACGATTCGAAGCCACCTCGACGACCGGCACGGCCCCTGCCGTAACCGCGGTCACGGTCACCGCCTGCGCCAGCCGAACCGCCCGGGCCACCTTGGCGACGGTCTGCAAAGCGAAGGCGTCCGGCCCTAGCGCTACGCCCGCCGGCAGCAGTGCTTGGGCCGTGGCGTCATCCCCGGGAGCGTCATGCTGATGAACCGTGTGCAGCGCGACCCGCTCCGGCGTTGTCCCCGCGGCCTTGGCGAGAGCGGCCCTCCAGCGGTCGCGGCTGTGGTTGCCGATGCCGAGCCAGTCCACCGCGCAGAGCACGATCGGCAGTTGGCCCGTCGGCAGCAGGACAACGCCTCGAGCCGAGAGCGGGTCTGCGATCGCCGCCGCCGCCGGGACTAGCCCATAGCAAAGCGCGGCTCCAAGCGGCGGCGTGACGTCAGCCGAAAACTTCGCGACCCGCAGCCCCCGAGGGGCAACGGCGAGTTGGAGCAACGAGCGGCGAGAGAGCATCCAGCCATGCTATCGCTTGGCCGCCATTCGTTGTAAATTGGTTGTCCGATGACCGGTATGCGGATAGCTCTTTTCTTGATCGTCACTGCCCTCGCCAGGGGCCAAGAGTTCCGGGCAACCTTGACCGGCAGGGTCACCGACCCCGCCGCCGCCCCGGTCGCCGGGGCCGTCATCGCGCTGCTGAATGTCGACACGAACGAGCGGCTCCAGCACAAGACCGATGGCCAGGGCAATTACAGCTTTGCGCTGATCCGGCCCGGCAACTACGAGCTCCGCGCCGCGCACTCCGGCTTCAAAACCATGGTCCGCCGCGGCGTGATTCTGCAGGTGAACCAAGCCGCCACCATCGACCTCTCGTTGACCCTAGGCAC
>JANODS010000581.1:0-5445 GCA_031412835.1 Acidobacteriota bacterium
TTCACCTGGTCGGAGTTGGAGACGTCGGGACAGTTGTCGGTGGCGTCGCACGTCCCGTCGGCATCCGCGTCGGCACAAGGTGGCGTACCGACGATGAGCGCGCGGAGCGCCAGCCGGTCCCACCGATCCAGCAGGCCGTCGCCGTTGACGTCCGCAGCGCGAGTCAGCGGCGAAAGGCCGAGCATCTGGCGGGCGAGCAACACCCAATCGCGCGGGCGGACGCGTCCATCGCCGCTGAGGTCACCCGGAGGCTCACCCGGTCCGGGCGGATCGATGCTTCAAAGCGGGGGAGGGTGTGGTACACCACGCGGGCGGCGATTGAGGCGTATGCGTTGAGCGAGGAGGGGCAGCGGGATTGGTTGGGGTACCGGGGAGGGGTGCATTTGACGGCCTTCCCCGGGTGCAAGGAGGAGCACGGTTAGAGGGGTGGCGTTTGGAGATGGTAATCGGTTTGGTCTTCGAGCGCGGCGGCTACGGAGAGTAGGCGGCGTTCTTCGAAGGGGGCGGCGATGATTTGGAGGCCGAGGGGCATGCGGTTGGCGTCAAAGCCGCAGGGCATGGAGAGGGCGGGGAAGCCGAGGAGATTGATGGCGCGGGCGAAGCGGGTGGTGGCAAGGCGGAAGGCGTCGTTGTGGTCGCTGATAGGGGCGGCGGCGGTGGTGGAGGGGGTGAAGATGACGTCGACGCGGCGGAAGAGTTCGAGGAACTGATCTCGGAAGACGCGGCGGGCGCGTTGGGCGTTGACGTAGTCGGTGGCGGGGAGGAAGCGGCCTTGGTCGAGGAGAAAGCGGACGTCGGGGCCGATTTCGAGGCGGCGGTGTTGGAAGCGTTCCATGGTGGCGGAGGCTTCGCTGAGGAGGATGACGCGGGCGGTTGCGTTCATGGCGGGGATGTCGGGGACGCGGATGACTTCGACCTTGGCGCCGAGGCCGGCGGCGAGTTGGACCATGTGGCGGACGGAGGATTGGACGGCGGGGTCGACGTCGTCGAAGTAATAGTTTTCGGGGACGCCGATGCGGACGTTTTGGAGGGAGACGGAGGGGGGTGGGAGGTAGTCGTCGACGGGTTCGGGGCTGGAGGTATCGTCGAGGGGGTCGAGGCCGGCGAGGGCTTGGAGGCAGAGGGCGGCGTCGCGGACGGAGCGGGTGAGGGGGCCCATGTGGTCGAGGGAGAAGTCGAGGGGGAGGACGCCTCGGCGGCTGACGCGGCCGTAGGTGGGCTTGAGGCCTACCGTGTTACAGAACGCCGCGGGGATGCGGATGGAGCCGCCGGTGTCGCTGCCCATGGCCATGTAGCAGAGGTCGGCGGCGACGGCGGCACCGGAGCCACCGGAGGAGCCGCCGGGGACGCAGTTGGTGTTCCAGGGGTTGCGGACGGGGCCGTAGTGGGGATTGGAGGAGGTGACGCCGTAGGCGAGTTCGTGCATGTGGGTTTTGCCGAGGAGGACGGCACCGGCGGCGGCGAGTTTTTCGGTGACGGCGGAGTCGACGGTGGGGATGTGGTCTTTGAAGATGAGGGAGCCGAGGGTAGTACGGATGCCTTTGGTTTCGAAGACGTCTTTCAGGGCGATGGGGATGCCGTGGAGGGGGCCGCGGAAGTGGCCGGTGGCGAGTTCGCGGTCGGCTTGGTCGGCTTGGGCGAGGGCGTGGTCGGCGGTGACGGTGAGAAAGGCGTTGAGGCGGGGGTTGAGGAGTTCGATGCGGGCCAAGCAGGCTTCCGTGAGTTGGCGGGAGTTGGTGGTTTTGGCGCGGAGTTGGGCGGCGGCTTCGAGGATGGTCACTTGGCACGCTCCAGACGGTAGGAGGTGACGGGTTCTGATTCGTGGGGGGCGAGATCGCGCAGGGGAGCGAAGGCGGTTTCGAGGGAATCGAGGACGGGAACGAGGCGTTCGAGGTCTTCGGCGGGGAGGTCAATTCCGCGAGCTTGAGCGAGGAGCTTCCAGTTTGGCATCAGTGAGACTAGGATATAACGAGGCTTCCAACTTATGTTCTGTCCAAAATGTGGTTCTCAAGTCGCGCCGCAAGCGCCTTTCTGTCCGGTGTGCGGTACGCCGCAAGAGATGGCAGGGGCACCGCAGCCGATGGCTATGGCGACGCCAGTGATCCGGATGGACAAGGCTCAGGGCTCGAAATGGATCAGCCAGGGATGGGAGCTGGTGAAGTTGGACATGGTGACGTTTGTGATCCATGCCGCTTTGTTTCTGGTGGTGAGCGGGTCGGTTCCCTTGATCCTGCAGGGGCCGATGATTTTGGGAATTCAGTACGCGATGATGCGGCGCATGCTGGTGGGGAAGACGGAGGTGGGCGATGTCTTCAAGGGCTTCAATTACTTTGTGCCGGCGATGGTGGCGGGGATTTTGGTGCAGCTATTTGGGAGTATAGGTTTTGCGTTGTGTTTGATTCCGGGATTTTTCGTGGTCGCGGCGTTACAGTTTCCGTTTCTGCTGATTCTCGACAAGGGGATGGATTTCTGGCCGGCGATGCAGTTGAGCTTCGAAGCGGCGCAGAAGGATTGGGGCGGGTATTTGGTATTTGCGTTGCTGCAGATGTTGGTGATTATCGCTGGGGTGCTGGCTTGCTGTGTGGGGATTTTGGTGGCGTTTCCGGTGATCCATGCGTCGACGGTGGCGGCGTATCAGGACGTGTTTGGATTTGAGCAGAGGACGGTCGAGCAAGCGCGGTGACCTGGCGGGAGAGAGTTTGGGCGGTAGGGCCTCCGGTGGCGGCGCTGGCATTTTGCGCGGCGTATCCGCCGGAGGGGGGGCCGCGGTTGATGATCTGCCCGTTTCGGTTTTTGACGGGGCTCGTGTGTCCGTTGTGCGGGATGACGCGGGCGATGGCGGCGTTGGGGCATGGGCAGTGGGAGAAGGCGTTGGGATACCATCCGTTGTCGCCGCTCGTGATGGCGGGGGTGGTGGTTTGGCTGGGCTGGGGGTTGGTGCGCCCGGAGAGGCCGGTGGACCCGGGGCGGGTGCCGGGGCGGGTTTGGGTGGGGGTGGGGTTGGCGCTTTTGGGGCTCAATACCCTGCGTTGGTGGGGTACAATTGGGAGTCCGCCAGCGTAGCGGTAGGGTGAAATACTTATGTGGAAAGGCGATTACTTATTTTTGTTGCAGAACCTTGTCGTGAAGGACTTCAAGATCCGGTACCGCAACATGTCGCTGGGCGTATTTTGGTCGCTGTTGAATCCGCTGGTGATGATGGGCGCGTTGACGTTTGTTTTTACGGCGGTGTTTCCGAATAATCAGATTCCGAACTTCCCGATTTTCGTTTTGTGTGGGTTGGTGCCGTTTAACTTTTTCACGGTGGCATGGCAGAACGGGACGATTTCGGTGGCAAACAATGCGGGGCTGATTAAGCGGGTGCCGGTGCCGCGGGAGATTGTGCCGATTGCGACGGTGCTATCGACGTGTGTGCATTTGGGGATCCAGATTGGCTTGTTGCTCGTGATGGTGTTGGTGTTTGGCCGGGGTTTGAATTGGAACTGGCTTTGGTTGCCGGTGGTTTGGGGGTTGGAGATTTTGTTTGTGTGCGGGCTGACGTTGATGACTTCGGCTTTGGATGTTTACATACGAGACGTTCGGTATGTGGTGGAATCTGCTTGTACGTTGCTGTTCTGGATGGTGCCGGTTTTTTATGCGATTCATTCGGTTCCGCAGTCCTACGCGAATTTGTACCAGTTCAATCCGTTGTCGGCTTTGATCCTGGCTTTACGCACTATCTTGATTGACGGCGCGGCGCCGAGTTCGACCCTATTGCTAAAGTTGACGTTTAGTTCTACGCTGGTGTTTGCACTTGGTTTGTATGTCTTTCATCGATTGAAGCGGCAGTTTTTCGACTACCTATAAATGAAAGTTATCGAGCTTAAGAACGTCAATAAGACCTTCCATCGTTCTGGTGGGCAGAAGTTGCTGCGGCATTACTTGGAAGACATTCTGGGTAAGACGGATCCGGAACAGTTTTTTGCATTGAAGGACGTGAGTTTTTCGATTCGCGATGGGGAATCGGTGGCGGTGATTGGGGCGAACGGGGCGGGGAAGAGCACGTTGCTAAGTTTGGTGACGCAGTTGGTGCCGCCTTCGACGGGGACGTTGGAAGTGCGGGGCCGGACGGCGGCGTTGTTGGATTTAGGCAGCGGGTTTCATCCGGATTTGACGGGGCGGGAGAACATCCTGTTAAACGCTTCGTTGTTGGGATTTAGCCGGAAGCAGGCGCACGACTTATACGATTCGATTGTTGAGTTTTCTGAGCTGGACGATTTCATCAAAGAGCCGTTGCGGACTTACTCGAACGGGATGATGCTGCGGTTGGCGTTTTCGGTGGCCGTGAATTTGGACCCGGAGATTTTGATTATCGACGAGGTGTTGGCGGTGGGGGATCAGAAGTTTCAGGCTAAGTGCACGGAGAAGATTTTCGAGATACGGAATCAAGGGAAGACGATTCTTTGTGTTTCGCATGTTTCGCCGACGTTGCAGTTGCTGTGCGAGCGGGCACTGTGGTTGGACCATGGGCAACTGGTGATGGACGGGCCAATTGGGGAAGTGGCGGCGGCGTATGAAGGCCGGTTAACAAGACAGGGGTAGACTGGAGCAATGTCTCCGTTAACCGTGTTGAGTGAAGAAGAGGCGCTGCTGCAGAGTTCGGTGCGGCAGTTTGCGCGGGAGCAGATTTGCCCCCGGGTACGGGCGATGGACGAGTCTGCGACGCTTGATCCGAAGATTCAGAAGGGGCTGTTTGAGCTGGGGTTGATGGGCGTGGAGGTGCCGGAGGAGTACGGTGGGGCGGGGGGGACGTTTTTCCAATCGGTGCTGTGCGTGGAGGAGATCGCGGCGGTGGACCCGGCGGTGGCGGTGATGGTGGATGTGCAGAACACGTTGGTGGTGAACGCGTTGTTGCGATTTGGGAATGACAAGCAGCAGGCGCAATGGCTGCCGAAGTTGAATGAAAGTGTGGTGGGGGCGTATGCGCTTTCGGAGGCGGGTTCGGGGTCGGACGCGTTTGGGTTGGCGATGACGGCGCGAGCGGAGGGGAGCGAATACGTATTGGACGGGCGGAAGTTATGGATCAGCAGCGCGCACGAGGCCGGGTTGTTTTTGGTGTTTGCGACGGTGGACGCTTCGGCGGGTTATAAGGGAATTACTTGCTTTTTGGTGCCGCGGGAGAGCGAGGGACTGAAGATCGGCAAGAAGGAAGACAAGATGGGGATTCGGGCTTCGTCGACGGCGGAGGTGGTGCTGAACGGGGTGCGGGTGCATCAGTCGGCGGTGGTGGGCGAGGTGGGGAAGGGGTACAAGATCGCGATTGAGACGCTGAACGAGGGGCGGATTGCGATTGGGGGGCAGATGGTTGGATTGGCGCGGGGGGCGTATCAACATGCGCTGGGGTATGCAAAGCAGCGGCGGCAGTTTGGGAAGCCGATTGCGGAGTTTCAGGGGGTGCAGTTTCAG
>JANODS010000582.1:0-1652 GCA_031412835.1 Acidobacteriota bacterium
CAGGAAGACCAGCGTCTCCTCGGGCAAGGTCTCGACGGTCTCCTGCCAAGCCTCGGGCACCACCGGATCAGCCAGACCAGAGTTCCGCACCACCGCTCCGCTCGTAATCCGAACCATTCCGGACGGCGCGACCAGCCGACTGCACCAGTTGCCAAATCCATCTGAGTAGCCCGTAATCGGGACGATGGGGTCGGTGGCCAGAGCCTCTCTCGAAACGATATCATCGGATCGGGAAGGGTGGACGTCCACCGTCAAAATCAACGGCGTATCCTGCGGGAATTGGTAGACCAGTTCGAACCCGACGCGGATCAGCATGGAGGATGGTACCACGGCGGCCACCTCCCCATGTTGTAATGAAAGGAACATGAAGGTCCTGCTCGCGCTCCTACTAACTGCCGCGGCTTTTGCCCAAACTCCGGCCCCCGCTAAGAAGCCGTCTTTCCTCGACAAGGCCACGATGGAGGCGTATATTCGCCATCTCTACGTTTGGCCGAAGCAGATCGCCGTCGCCATCTCCGATCCCCAGCCTTCACCGATCGAAGGCCTCCTTTCGGTTACCGTCACCGGCTCAATGGGCGCTGCCCGACAGGCCCAGCAGTTCTTCGTATCGAAGAACGGGGAACGCGTCATCCAGGGCACCGTTCTCGAAGCCGCGAACAACCCGTTCAAGAAAGATCTGGACCTGCTGAAGACCGATCTGCAACCCGGCTACGGAACCCCGGGAGCTTCGGTGGTCGTCGTCGTCTTCTCCGATTTCCAATGCCCCTACTGCAAGCAAGAGGCGAAGATGATCCGGGACAACCTGAACGCCGCGTTTTCAAAGGAGGTCCGGGTCTATTTCAAGGACTTTCCGCTGGAGCAAATTCATAACTGGGCCAAGCCGGCTTCGATCGCGGGCCGCTGCGTCTTTCGCCAGGATACGGCCAAGTTCTGGGACTATCACGACTGGATCTTCGCCAATCAAGAGCTGACGACCGCCGAGAACCTCCGCTCAAAACTCGAAGGCTTCGGCGTCGAAAAGAAGCTGGACGTGCCCGATCTTTTGAAGTGCTTCGACACCAAGGCGACCGAGGCCGAGGTGATGAAGAACTGGGCGGAGGGTCGAGCGCTGGAAGTGAACTCGACGCCGACGATCTTCGTCAACGGCCGTCGCCTGTCCGGCAGCGTCAGTTGGGACCAGTTGAAGCAGATCGTCGAATTCGAGATCGAGTATCAGAAGACGGCCAAGAACGCCGGCGAGAACTGTGGCTGTGAATTGAAACTCCCGTCTCCTTTGAACCCGTAACATGCGCCTTGCAACTTTGAGTATGTTTGCCGCGGCTCTGCTCGCGGCCGCTGAACCGGCTGAACAGGCCTATCTAGCCCACATCAAGTACCTCGCCAGCGACAAGCTGAAGGGTCGAGGAACGGGCACGCCGGAGTTGGAGCAAGCGGCGGATTACATCGCCCGCGAGTTCAAGGCGGCGGGACTAAAACCCGTGGACTCCTCCTACTTCCAGAAATTCCCAGTCACAACGCAAGCGAAGCTCGGCAGTAGAAACCGACTAACTCTGACGATGCAAGGGAAGAAGACCCTGCTGAAGTTCAACGAAGAGTTTGTCCCGCTTAACATGTCCAGTTCAGGCGACTTTTCGGGCGAGGCGGTTTTTGTC
>JANODS010000583.1:0-6617 GCA_031412835.1 Acidobacteriota bacterium
CGACGGCGGGGTTTGCGGCGGCGACGGACGCCGTCGTCGGGCTCTTCAAGGCCGTGAAGCGGGCACCGAAGCCGGATATCAACGAGTTTGATAAGTTGATCGAGCGGTGTACGAAGGTGGCCTACGACGTGAGCGCGGCGGCCAGCGCGTTGAACTACGAGAACATACACTCGCTGGGGATTAACCTGGCGCTGATCCGGGAGGATTCTCGGCGGCTTTACAAGGCGGTGGATCTGTTCCGCAACCGAGCGATCGACTCCGCGGAGACGATCACGAAGGGTCTGGAAACGGCGGAAGGGGCGTCGTTTCAAGTGTTGGCGCTGGTTCCGACTTTGACCGGGATGGACCCGCTACGGGAGGCGGCGTATCGGATCGGTTTGATTGTGCTGCGCGCGGGCGGACGTTCGGCGGGTGCGGCGCTGGCGGAGACGAGCATCATTCGGGAGCTGTGCGGAGTTCTGAAAGCGGATGTTCCGCCGATGCTGGTCGAGGTAATTTCGAGCGTCCTGCGGGGGGCGATTCCAAAGGGCGCGGGCAAAGAGTTTCTTATTTTTATTGTGAAGCAAGAGGTGGAATTCCTCTGTGATCTTGCGCTGCTCGTGAATCAGAAAGGGACCCAGTTGAATGAGGAGGACCTGAAGCAACTGGGCATGAACCGGCTGACGAGCTGCTTGTCGGAGCTGCTGAGCAAGGTGTTGGGTGGCCGGCCTTCCGATACCGGGACGCAGCGTATCGCCAAGTCATTAGCCGAAAGTACGATCAACACGCTTTGGCGCGACATCCTGACGGCTCGGGAGACGGCGAAGACGCAGGGCCGCGAGTTTTGGGATGTTTTCCTGGCCGAACTCCCTTGGACCATTGTGAAGATCATCCAGGGGACTTTTGTTGGCGCATTGCAACGAAATGCGGGCCGGATCGCTTTTGAGCCGCATTCCGAGGATGGTCAGCAGAAGGCGTTGGACGTTCTGAAAGCGCAGAAGGCGTCGTCGATTTTCACGGGGCAGCGGGTCATGCAGCCGAGCCGGTCGGCGACGGCGAAACGTTCGCCGCTGAGCCCGATGTCCGTATCGGAGTATCGGCAATGGCAGAAAGACCTCAGTCTGCATCCGGACATCGCGGGGCAGCTTCGGCGATACGCGCACGACTCGGAGCAGTACGTGGCATTTCGGGTTCCGAGTGACGCGATGGCGCAGCATGCGGCGGAGTTTTCCAAGCGGCCGAAGCCGCTATGGGTGAAAGCGAAAAGTGCTACACAGGGTCCGACGGAAGGCTTGGTGACCAAACCGACGAAGGAGCGACCAATCCGCGAGGACAACGACAAGGCGATCGCGACATGGGAAAAGTCCATCGATTCGATCAAGAAAAATGGAGCGTTGGTGCGGGAGGACGGCGTGCTGTTCCACCCGGACATGCTGCGCGACGCGGGGAAAGTGGACAAGGCCAACGCCGCGGCATATGAGCGGGCGGCCCAGATCCTGGCTGATTTTCAGGCCAAGGGCCACTATGATCTCACCGACCCAGGAACGATTCAGGCGCTCCAGCACGCCTATCCGCAGGAAGCCGCCGGCCTCCGGCAGATCCTGCAACTGGCTCGGGTTGGATACTACCCGGATCTCGATTTGGCCGAAGTTTTTGATGCCAATACCGGGGACCGGATCCCAGTTGGTGCGGGCAATGAGAAAGACCCGGCGGAACTGGCTTACCTGCAGCGTAACCGGAGCAATCTCGACGAGGCGGTGAACATCAACGACGACGTGCGGAATCTGCCTCCCGAGGCCCGGGGGCCGGACGGCCAGCCGCGGGTCTCGCTGGATAACAAAGCTCCTCATGTGCAGAGTTTGTTCCAGCACGGGGCGGATAATGAGTATTACCGGGGCGGGGAAGGCGGGCCGATCGCGGTGGTGGGCCCGGATGGGGGCAAGTGGGTTTTCAGAGACCGGGCCAGCTTCGAGACGGGGATGCGGACGATTCTGGGCCAAAAGTATCGCGACCCGGGCCAACGGAACGTGCGTGGGATTTTGATGACGAAGAACTCGAAGGATGACCCGACGTCCGGGGCGATGGCCAAGGGCTCTGGTGAGCGGATTGATACGGCTAAGTTCAACCGCATACGGTGGTATTACGAACAGGCGCGGCGGGACTCGGCCGGGACGGGGACGGCCGTGCCGTCGAACGATATCTGGATGAGTCTATTCCAGCGCGGTTTGAGTATTGATCCGGAGGCGCTGGCACGCGCGGTCGGTGGGCGGTGGAGGGAGTTTCATTCCATCCTCCAAAGGCTGGGGACGTTCGCGGCGATTGACCTGTACGGCAAGAATCTCGTGATCGCTGGGGCGACGCCGGAGTCGTTTGCCAATGGTTTGGCGCGGCTAGCTCGCACGGCTGTGGAACTGGGCGCGATGTTCATCCCGAACTTGACGGTGTGGTTTGAGCTCTATAGCTCTTATAAGCCGGTCACGTCGGACTATATTCTGAACCGAATTGGGGGGCTCGATCCGGGTGTAACCTCTTCGGTTGAAGATGTAAGTTCGGCGGTTCCGGTGTTCCAGCTGAAGCCCGGGCACAAGATGTACGCATTTTGCCTGGATGGCTTCCACGCTACGTATTCGCCCACTGAGCCATCCGCGTCGGGTGGCCCGACGGACAAGCTTTCAGACGAGGAGCGTAATCGTCTAAACCGGGAGCGGACGGTGGGCTCGTTCGGGTTGCAGCCGCCCGTGTTCGGCAAGGTGGAGGGGCAGAAACTGATGGGCGTATGGGATAACCTGACGACCCGGAAGCTGAGTTACGAAGAGGTTACGATTATGGGCCGTCCGATTGCTGTCTTTACTTCGGGCTTGGCGGCGTGTCCGGCGAACATCGAGCCGATGGAAATCCCCGATCTGATCGGGAAAGACCAACGGCCCATGATGCTCGTGAGTTAGTTTAGCGGAGTGCTTTTTCGATGGCGGCGGCGAGTTCCGGGCTGTCGGGGCTAACGCCGGATTCAAAACGCTGCACGGGTTTCCCGTCTTTGCCGACGAGGAATTTGGTGAAGTTCCACTTTACTTCGCCGCCGGTGGTGGAGGTGAGGTATTGATACAAAGGCGTCTTATCGTCGCCCTTGACGCTGACTTTGGCCATGATCGGAAACGTGACGCTATACTTGCGCGAACAGAATTGCTTGATGTCCTCGTTCGTGCCGGGCTCTTGGCCACCGAAATTGTTAGCGGGGACACCGATGATGACAAGGCCTTGGCCCTTGTACTTCTCATACAACGCCTGCAAGCCGGTGTACTGGGGGGTGTAGCCGCACTGGCTGGCGACATTGACGACAAGCACGGCCTTGCCCTTCATCGAGGCGAGAGGCGTGGCCTGCCCGTCGATGTTGTTCATTGTAAATTCGTGGATACTGGAGGCGGAGAAGGCTGCTGTGGTCATAAGAAGGGCAGTGATGAGAGTTTTCATACTGCCCCTCAGATGCTTGCGGGGGAAGGGAAGTTGCAGGAAGGATTGCTATTCGTTGTAGTGGAACGTAGCGACGAAAGCACTGCGTTTTTCCGGGCTGGACCAAGTAGTGCCGAGGGCCTTGCCGGTGTAGTTATGGGCTAGCGTAAAGGCGGGCATCGCATGGTCGACGGCGACCATCGGGGGGTACCAAACCTCTTCGTGGGAACAGTGGTTGTCGCCTTCGGTTAGGGACCGAGTTTGGATCGCGGCCAACTCGCCGGCTTGCAGTTTGGCGGTCGCCTTGTGCACGTCGTTGTTTTCGACTTCAATCGTGACTTCTCGATAATCGATGCGAACAACGTCCATTAACATGTCTTTGCTCATGGCTTGAGCGAACTTCTTCAGCGCCAGACGCTGCGTGGGAGTTGCCTTTTCATCGATCACCAGGACGCTCTTTACCGGGAAGGTGGTTGCCGCGAAGGTGTTCCCAATCGTGCCGCTGGCTTTCACCACGCCGACGACGGAGAGACCGTCCAGCTTGACTCCATCATAAGAACCGGAGTTGATCTTCCAGCCCATTACGGCCAGATCGCCTTTAAGTTCGGCTTCCGAGTTAGCAAAACACGGACCGACATAAACATCCGCAGTGCGGGCTTCCATGTAGAAACCCTTGATTTCCGTTCCGGCAAACGCAAACGTGGCGGCCATCAAAGTTGCGAGGATCGTTTTCATCTCTACTCCTTAAAGCAGCTTGAAGCACTTTCGGGCTTCGTTACACTCGTATTCGTCGACACCCACGCCATCCGGGCCGAGGGGCAACTGGGTCTTCTGACACCAGTATAGCCGGTCGTTGGAGGCTTGGACGGTGGGGTCCCAAGTGGCATCAATGTACATGCCTTTCCAGCACAGATTAGTACAGCGGTCATCATCCGGCCGGCTGAGCCCGGCGCGGATCATACTGCTTTGACGCCTGCCGCCGTCAGAAGGGCACGCTTAACTGCAACTTTCGCCAACTGCATTTTGTAAGCGTTCTGGCTCAAGGGTTTAGCGCCCATTACCGCGGTGGCCCCAGCCTTTTCGGCCGACTCCACCGTGATGGTTTGACCAATGAGCATTTTTTCCGCTTCGGTGGCTCGGACCGGGGTGGGGCCGACGTGGCCCATAGTGATCGAAGCGGCCGAGACCTTCGTGCCGGACATCCGTAGGGAAACGGAAGCGGTGGCGAGGGGCCAATCGAGGGCCTGTTTGTGGCGGACCTCGTAAGTGGCATTTTTAGTGGGCGGTGCCGGAACGAGAATGTCGGTAACGATTTCGTTGGCGGCCAACTCGATTTCGCGTTCGCCCTCGGTAGCCGGGGCTTTGAAGAACTGGGCGATGGGCATGTCCTTCGTCTTGCCGTCGGGGCTCGAGATTTTCAGCGTTGCCCCCAACGCCAGCAGTGCCGGGCCGAGGCTGGAAGCGCTGACAAAGTGCGCCGGGCCGGAACCGAAAATGGCATGGTATTTGTTTTCGCCATTTTCGACGAGGCCTTTAGCGAGCAGGCCGTTACCGGCGCGGAAGTACCAGCAGCGGGGCCGCTGGCAGAGGTCGCCGCCGACGGTTCCCATGTTGCGGATCTGTGGGCTGGTGATGCCGAGCGACGCCTGCACGAGAGCCGGGAAGGCAGCGCGGATCAGGGGGTTGGAGGCCAACTCATCAAGCGTGACGGTGGGTCCAATGCGGAAATTGTTTCCGATTTTGGAGATGCCGCCGAGGGTTTTAATGCCCTTGATGTTGACGAGGCGCTTGGGCTGGTGGACGTCGTCCTTGATCAGGCTGAGCAGGTCTGTCCCGCCGGCCAGAATCTCCGCCCCGGCCGTAAGGAGGCTCAGGGCCTCCTTGACGGTGGTTGGATTTGCGTATTCAAAGTTAACCATTACGCGTTCCTCCGGTTGGCCAACGCGGCCAGTACTCGTTCAGGGGTGAGGGGTACCATGGGCACGCGGACGCCGAGGGCATTGGCCGCCGCGTTGGCGATTGCCGCCACGCCGCCGATGGCGCAGGGTTCGCCGAGGCCGATGATGCCGCGGGCGTCATGCTCCTTCGTGATATCCATATGCACGGTGAGCTTGCCCACGTCGGGCAATCCGGCCAGTTTGTAAAACTCCATGTCGGCGTTTAACACTTTGCCCGTGGTTTGGTCCATGATGCGTTCTTCCATCAGCGCCGAACAGACGCTCATGATGAGGGCACCGGCGACTTGGCTTTCCGCGGTCCGGGGATTTACGACTAGGCCGCAATCCTGCACGGCCACGACTTCGATGATCCGCACAACGCCGGTTTCCATGTCGACTTCGACTTCGGCCATCTGGATGCCGCTGGCACCGGCGGTATTGAGACCTTCGCGAGCCGCTGAACGAGGTTCGTTCTCGCCCATCTCGCTGATCGCGGTCGGCCCCATTTTCTGGCAGGCCTGTTTCCAGCTCATCGCTTTATTTGGATTGCCTTTCGCGACGATTCGGCTATCGTTGGCTTCGAGCTGATCGGCGGGGACCCCCATGCCGGGAGCGACCTTTTCGAGCAGTTTTTCGAGCGCGTTCACGGCCGCTTTCCGCGTGGAAGAGCTGACGCCGCCGATGGTCGTCGAACCGCCCGACGGACCGGAAGGCGGATAGCTGTTATCGCCCAATTTCACTTTTACGGCCGTCATCGGCAAGCCGAGAGTTTCAGCCGCGACTTGGGCGATGCAAGTTCTAGTGGCCGTCCCAATGTCTTGCGAACCGATTTCGACTTCGACTGTGCCGTCCGGGTGGATGGTTAGCCGACATTTCGAGGCGTGTCCGGCACCGTTCCAGGTAGCAATGCCGATGCCCAAGCCGCGACGGATATTGCCCGTTTTGGCGGAGCCCAGCTGGAACTTCTTCTTCCAATCGATCAGTTCCGCACCCTTGACCAACTGCTTCCGGTACGTATCCGCCCGGAGCGTCAAATCGAGGTTCTTCATGAAAACATCGTACGGATCCATGCCGATTTCAGAAGCAAAGTCCGAGATGGCGGAGCAAGTGAGGAAGCTGGCCTGCGGATGGTTCGGCGCGCGCCAGGCGCGGGCGGGACCGGAGTTTAAGGAAACCTGCGTATGATTCATACGACGGTTCGGAATGTTGGTGAAGACGTACGGCAAGGGTGCCATACCGCCGCCGCCCCCCGCG
>JANODS010000584.1:0-3213 GCA_031412835.1 Acidobacteriota bacterium
CATCGAACTCCGCTGGATGATGGACCGGATCTGGCTCCTCTTCGTCGTCTCCGGCCAAATCGCCGGTGCCATCGTTCTTGCCCTTCGCTATCCCGGCGCGGAAGATCCCATCGTCCGCCAGCAGCTCAAATGGCTCCGTAACGGGGCCGTCCTCGGCGTCCTGCCGTTCACGGTTCTCTACGCCCTCCCCTTCGCCATCGGTGCGGTCCCCACGGCCAACATGGAAATGGCCGTCCTCGCCCTCATCCTCGTCCCCATCACCTGGGCCTACGCCATCTTCCGCTACCGCCTCATGGACGTCGATGTCATCTTCCAGCAAGGCTACGTCTATACCCTCGCCACCCTCGGCGTCCTCGCCGTCTTCTATGGCCTCCTCGTCTCGATCACCGCCGGCCGTCCCTCCGGCCCCAATAGCGCCCCTGGGTCCGAAAACTCCTCCGGCCGTTTCGACGATCTCTCCCCCGTCGCCCTCGTCGTTCTAATTCTCGTCGCCGCCTTCGTCTTCCAGCCTATCCGCAACTGGCTCCAGGAAATTCTCGACCGCTACGTCTTCTATCGCGACCGCTACGACTACCGCCGCACGCTCATCGAATTTGCCCGCGAACTCTCCGCCGAGACGGACCTCAACCGTATGTTGAGCTCCGTCTCGGACCGCCTCCTCCGGACTCTTTCCATCCAGCATCTCGCCTTCTTCCTCTCCGACGAAAAACACGCCGAAACCTTCCGCATGTACATGACGGCCGGCCTCACGCGCCCCGTCCCCGACGTCATGGACCTTACCTTCCTCTCCTCTGACTTCGCCCGCGAAACCCCTTATCTTTTCTTCGAACGCACCCGTAACTTCATCGACGTCCTCGCCCGCGAATGGCCCGCCAGCGTCAAACACTCCATCGCCGACCTCGGCCTTACTTACTACATCCCCTGCACTTCGCGCGGCCGCGTCATCGCTTGGCTCGGAGTCTCTCGCACCGATAAGGACGATTTCCTCTCCTCCGACGACGTCGAACTCCTTGTCACCCTCGGCGGCTACGTCGGCATCGCCGTCGAAAACGCCCGCCTTTACCGCTCCCTCGAACGCAAGGCCGAAGAGGTCGAACGCCTCAAAGAATTCAGCGAAAACATCGTCGAATCCATCAACGTCGGCATCCTCGCCGTTGACCTCGATGATCGCGTCGAAAGCTGGAACACCCAGATGGAGCACCTCACTGGCATCCGCCGCCAGGACGCCGTCGACCGCCGCCTCCGCGAACTCCTCCCCGCCGTTCTCAGTGACGAACTCATCCGCCATCGCGGCGACCCCGGCATCCAGCACATCTACAAAGCGGTTCTCACGGACCGCATTGTCAACATCGCCGTCGCCCCCCTGATCTCTAAAGAGCAGGAGCAAATCGGTCGCCTCATCATCTTTGACGACATCACCGAGCGCTCCGAACTCGAAACCCGCCTCGTCCAGGCCGATAAACTCAGCTCCATCGGCCTCCTCGCCGCCGGCGTCGCCCACGAGGTCAATACCCCCCTCGCCGTCATCTCGACGTACGCGCAAATGCTCGCCAAGCAAGTCAACGGCGACGAAGCCAAGTCCCGCATGCTCGAAAAGATCGCGAAACAAACCTTTCGCGCCAGCGAAATCGTCAACAGCCTACTCAACTTCTCCCGCACCGGCTCCACCGAGTTCGAAGACGTGGACCTCAACCGCGTCCTCCGCGAAACGCTCTCCCTCATCGAACCCCAGCTCCAAAAAACCCAAATCCGCGTCATTCACTCGCTCGAACCCAACCTCCGGACCATCCGCGGCAACAGCAGCAAACTCCAGCAGGTCTTCCTCAATCTCTTCCTCAACGCCCGCGACGCCATGGAGTCCGGCGGCGTCCTCGAAGTCAAAACCATCACCGATGCCGGTGCCGTCCGCGTCACCGTCGTCGATTCCGGCCAAGGCATTTCCGCCGATCTCCTCAGCCGAATCTACGATCCGTTCTTCACCACCAAAGGTGCCCAAAAAGGCACCGGCCTCGGCCTGTCCATCACATACGGTATCGTGAAAGAGCACGGCGGCTCCATTGTCGCGGAGTCCGCTCCCGGTCAAGGCACCTGTTTTACGCTCGCCTTCCCCCTCGTGCCGAAATCTGTTGAGGAACCTGTGAATGCCTACCGCCCCTAAGGGCCGAATTTTAATCATCGACGACGAAGAAGATATCCGCGAATCTCTCGAAACGCTGCTCTCCCTCGAAGGTTACTCCGTCGAACTTGCTCCGCTCGCCAATGCCGGCCTCCGTCGCATGGAAGAGTCAACTTTCGACCTCGTCCTGCTCGACCTTATGATGCCCGATAAGTCGGGCCTCGAGGTCCTAGCCGAAGTCCGCCAACGCGACCGCGCCACGCCCATCTTTCTTATCACAGCCTACGGCTCCATCGACGTCGCCGTCCGCGCTCTCAAGTCTGGTGCCAACGACTACTTCTCTAAGCCGTGGGACAACGAAAAACTCCTCATCGAAATTGATCGTCAGATCGCTAAGGGCCACCTCGAACGCGAAAACGTCGAACTCAAACGCGCCCTCAAACAGCGCTATTCGTTCCCGAACATCGTTGGCAAAAGCGAGCGCATGCTCAAGGTGCTCGACCTCGTCACCCAGGTCGCCCCGTCCCGCGCCACCATCCTCATCACCGGCGAAACCGGCACCGGCAAAGAGCTCATCGCCAAGTCCATCCATACTAATTCCACCCGCTCCGAACAACCCTTCATCGCCGTCAACTCCGGCGGCCTGCCTCCCGACCTCCTCGAATCCACGCTCTTCGGCCACGTCAGAGGAGCCTTCACCGGTGCCATCGCCTCCCACAAAGGCGTCTTTGAAACCGCCAACCGCGGCACCATCTTCTTTGACGAAATCGGTAACATCTCGCTCGAAACGCAAGCCAAGTTACTCCGCGTCATTCAAGAACGCGAGTTCATGCCGCTGGGCTCCACCGATGTTATGCAGGTCGACGTCCGCTTAGTCGCTGCGACGAACGAGGATCTCAAGAAGTTAGTCGACGAACGCCGCTTCCGCGAAGATCTTTACTACCGCCTAAACGTCATCAACATCCCCCTCCCCCCCCTCCCTGATCGAAAAGACGATCCCCCCCTCCTCATCCACCATTTCTTTGAACGCTACTGCCAGGAAAACGCAACGTTCCACCCACCCGCCGGCAAATCGTCCCTCCACTACGAACCCGACG
>JANODS010000585.1:0-1091 GCA_031412835.1 Acidobacteriota bacterium
TGAAAGAGGGGTGGAAGAGGTTGCGGAGGCGGCGGGGCGGATGTTGCGAGCGCTGGAGACGAAGGTTCCGGGGCGGAACCGAGAAGAGGAGGCGGCGCGGGCGCGAGCACGATTTGCGGCGAGGCAGAGGTAGCGGAGACGGAGAAAGGGGATTAGAGATCGCCTTTCTCCGACGGGAATAGACCGATTAGGCCATGGCGACGGCGTCAATGGACTCTAGGCGGACGACGATTTTTGAAGACTGCTGGCTGCGGCCTTCGACGAAGTGATCGCCGATGGCGGTGACGAGCATGGGGACCGTTTGGCCCTTGATGTGGAGGGTGACGCCTTTCTTCGCGGCCATGCTGGCGCGGAGGAGGTTCAGGATCCAGTCGCCGTCGGGGTTGGGCTGGGCGGCGGCGAGGCTGGCGGTGAAGCCGGCGGCGAGGGAGACGAGGGAGATTCTACGGGTCATGTGTTTGGTTCTCACTAGGAAAGGCGTAGGACAGGTGGCGTTTCGATCATGGCAGATATTTTTTTACTTCGGCGAGGACGTCGGCACGGCCGGCCCAGGGCTTGTAGACGAGGCGGAGGTTGAGGACGTATTCCTGCTTGGGCTGGGGATGGGGGATGAGAAGCTGGAAATCCCAGGCGGGGTTGGTGTCATCGCCGGCGGGGGTGCGGCCGCCTCCGGTGGGGGATTGGGCGAAGCGGAGGTGGGGGTTGGGCTGGAAGATGTAGACGAGGACCATGTCGCCGATGCGGCCATAGAAGAACGGTTCGGTGTAGCGGAGGGGGGAAGGGTTGCGGTACAGCGAGGCGGGGTCGTCGGCAGAGGGGAGCGGGGCTGTGGCCGCGAGGGGAAGGACGGAGGCGTCGCGGCCGTGGAGTTGGGTTGAGAATTGGAGCCAGCGGGGCGGGGCGGAAGGGGAGTCGGTGCCACGGAAGTAGATGCTTTTGTCTTCGGGCGCATTGATGTAAGAAGCCCAGAAGATACCGAGGAAGTCGCCGGTGAAGCGGTTGTGGGTGGGGGTGGCGCGGTAGTTAACGTCGATGTAGTAGGGCTCTTTGAGTTCGAAACGGGTGACGCTGGCGACGCCGTAGACGGGGGT
>JANODS010000586.1:0-3522 GCA_031412835.1 Acidobacteriota bacterium
TGCGACACGTCGCTATTGCTAGCCAAGGCGATGAAGGCCGGGCAGCGCGTGCTGTTTGAAGGCGCCCAAGGAACGATGCTCGACATCGACCACGGCACTTATCCATTTGTCACTTCGTCGAGCGCGGCCGCGGGCGGTGCCTGTACGGGCGCCGGCGTGCCGCCCACACGCATCAACGGGGTGATCGGCATTTCGAAGGCTTATATTACGCGCGTTGGCGGCGGGCCGTTTCCCACCGAAGACCATACGGCCGTGGGCGAACAGATCCGCAAGGCGGGCAAAGAGTTCGGCGCGGTGACGGGTCGGCCTCGGCGCTGCGGTTGGTTCGATGGACCGTTGTTGCAGTACACGGCGGCGGTGAACGGCTTCGACAGCTTAGTGATCACCAAGTTGGACGTGCTCGATGAATTGGACGAGATTCCGGTTTGTGTGGCGTACAAAGTGGACGGAACAGTGATTGAAGGCATGCCGGCAACCAACGACATGGTGGAGAAGATCGAAGCGGTTTACGAGACGCTTCCCGGCTGGCGGACACAGACGAGCGGGACCACCCGGCTCGAAGATCTGCCGGCGGCGGCGCGGCGTTATTTGGACTTCCTGGCCGAACAAACCGGCGTTGAAGTTGGATGCGTATCGGTGGGGCCGGAGCGGAACGAGACGATCATCGTACCCGGTTCGAAGTTAGAGAAACTCCTTGGCTGAGTGGAAGAAATGGGCTCTTCTTGGGCTCCTGGCGGCCATCATTTTCTATGGCGGCGCGATTTGGATGGGCATTGAGTTTTCTAAAAAGAAACCCGGGGTGCCCATCAATACTTTCGCGACATTTAAGGCCGGAGATCCGATGCCGACGTTGCCGTTCGAAACAACGGACAAAGAGCAGAAGCAGACTCTGGAAGTGTTCCGCGGCAAGCCCGTGCTCGTCTATTTTTATACGCTGGGCGACACGGAGTTGGCGAACCGGTTGGCGGCTAAGTACACGGTGCTGGCGCTGAGCGATGAGAAGCGATACGCGATTCTGGCCGATCTGGTGAACAAGCCGAAGGCGTTCGTGTCGGGTCGGGTGATGCAGTCGGATATTCGGTCGCAGTTCCCGTGGCTGCGGCAAGGGATACGACCGCGGGCGGTGTTGGTGGATGCCGACGGCCGGATTCAAGAGTTGTTGACGACTCGGGAAGCGATGGAGCGGATGGCCGCCGTAGCGCCCTAAAGCTTGAAGCTCGCCAGCACCTGATCCCAGGGCTTGCGGTAAGGGCGGGTGAGCATGCGAGCGGCTTCGGCGTCGCCGACGATGGTTTCCTTGTCTGCGTCCCACGTGAGCTTCCGACCGATGCGAAGGGAGATGTTGGCGAGGTGGCATGCCGTTGCCACGGCGTGACCGTCAGCGACATCGGCGACGGGCCGCTGGCGCGTTTTGACGCAATCGAGAAAGTTGCGAACGTGGAGGTCGAACTGCTCCTCGGAAGAACCAGGCACCTTCATGGCCGGGGTCCAAGGCTCAGGCTTGGCCTGGCTACGGACGGGTCCGCCGCCGGGGGTCCCTTTGAACTGAGGGATGGCGTTTGCGGGATCGACCTTCATATCGGGCACGATCTCGAAGCCGCCGCGATCGATCACCATGGAGCCCTTAGTGCCGAAGAATTCGAGCGAGCCGGGCCGAGGGGTACCCCGAGAAGCCTCGCGATGATGCCAGGCGGCGGTCATGCCGGGGAAGGCGTACAGCGCATCCTGAGTATCCGGCGTTTCGCCATCGTCGAGCAAGGCAAAACGGCCGCCCATACTGACGACAGACTGTGGACCTTTCAGGCCAAGGGCCCAATACATGATGTCGATGGAATGGGCACCGAGGTTCGTCATCTGGCCGCCGGAGAAGTCCCAAAACCAGCGGAAGTGGTAGATACCGCGATGGGGGGAGTACGGCCGCATGGGGGCCGGGCCGCACCACATGTCGTAGTCAAAATTTGACGGGGCCGCGCCGGCCGGCGGGGTGCCGAAGCCGGGCATCACGTTGCGCGAAGCCTGCATGCGGACGTGATGAATTTTGCCGATAGCTCCTTCGCGGAGCAGGTCGCGGCCCTTGGCATAGTGGCGACCGGAGCGCTGTTGGGTGCCCACTTGGACGACGCGGTTGTACTTGCGAGCTGCCTTGGTCATCCATTGCCCTTCGGCGTGGAACAACGTCATGGGCTTTTCGACGTAGACATCTTTTCCGGCGCCACAGGCCATTATCGTCATCAGGGCATGCCAGTGGTCGGGGGTGGAAACGACGACGGCCTGAAGCTCCTTATCGTCGAGCAGGCGGCGGAAATCGGAGTACGCACGGGGCTTGCCGCCCATGGCTTGCAGCCCTTCTTCTAAGCGCGGCTGATACGACTCGGCCATCGCAGCCATATCGACATCGCGCTGGTTCTTGAAATCGAAAACATGTTGCGCCCCGATGAGGCCGTAGCCGATGAAACCGACTTGGAGGCGGTCGTTGGCGCCCCAGACGCGAGTGGCGGCGGCGGCGGTGGCGGCACCCATGAAGTAGCGGCGAGTGGTGAGCATCGGGGCGATTCTATCACTCCACGCGATAGACTAACAGCTTATCCAATGAACTCCATTTTTGATTCCGGCGATGCTTCGCTCTTCGATGTTCGCACCAAGGTTCCTGGTCCGAAGGGCCAGTTGCCGATTACTCCCGAGATGCTGCTGACGCGCCCATCAGGCGATCTGTTCGGCTGGACACTCAACGCCGGCATGGGCTGGAACCCGGCCAAGCTCGGCGGCAAGGAGATTTTGCTGCTGTCGACCCACGGCGGCATTCGCCGGCCGGACGGCACGCCGGTGGCGCTGGGTTACCACACGGGCCATTGGGAAGTCGGGTTAATGGTGGAAGCCGCGGCCGAGGAGTTGGCCAAGCATGGCGCGGTGCCGTTTGCGGGCGCTTGCACGGACCCTTGCGATGGGCGTAGCCAGGGCACCCCGGGCATGTTCGATTCCCTGCCCTACCGGAACGATGCGGCGATGATTTTTCGGCGTCTCATTCGGAGCCTGCCGACGCGGCATGGCGTGATCGGCGTGGCGACGTGCGACAAAGGACTTCCTGCCATGATGATGGCGCTGGCCGCCCAACACGATATGCCGTGCGTGCTGGTGCCGGGTGGCGTGTCTCTACTAGCCGAAGATGGCGAGGACGCCGGCAAGGTGCAGTCGATTGGCGCGCGATTCTCGCACGGCCAAATCACGCTCGAAGAGGCCGCCGATATGGGCTGCCGGGCGTGCGCATCGCCGGGCGGCGGATGCCAGTTTTTGGGAACGGCGGCGACGTCGCAGGTGGTCGGCGAAGCGCTGGGGATGACGCTGCCGCACGCGGCGCTATCGCCATCGGGACATCCGATTTGGCTCGATATGGCGCGGCGGAGCGGCCGGGCGGTGTTGGAGTTGGGCAAGCTGGGTTGGACGATGGCCGACATTTTGACCGACGCGGCGTTTGAAAATGCGATGGTGGCGCACGCGGCGTTTGGCGGGTCGACGAATCTGATT
>JANODS010000587.1:0-1413 GCA_031412835.1 Acidobacteriota bacterium
GCCGGGCGCGGGCGCCGATCCTAATTTGTACTTTACGAGCCTGGATGGAACTGTCCGGCGCATCAGTTTGTCCGGAACGTTTACGCCCTTTCCCCTGTACAGCTATCCGGGTGGGCTACGCGGGATTGTCGCGACGGCAACAGGCGTTGTCTGGGTGGCGAACCAGACGACGGGCTCAATTGACCGACTGGATTTCACGACCGGGCAGATGAATCAGTATTTTCTTTCGATCCCATTGGCCCAGCCGCAGGGCATGACCTTGGGACCGGATGGGAATGTCTGGTTTACCGAACAGATTGGGAAGATCGGTCGGATCACTCCCACGGGCGGGATTTCAGAATATCCGATTCCAACGATCGACAGCCTCCCTGGAAGCATCACCGCCGGCCCCGATGGGAATCTGTGGTTTACGGGGAACCTCCAAAATAAGATTGGGCGGATCACGCCCAGCGGAGTTATTACGGAGTTTGCGCTTCCGACTGCCTTCAGCCAGCCGGTGGGAATTACGGCCGGGCCGGACGGCAAGCTGTGGTTCGCGCAGTTTGCCGGTAACAGCATTGGAAGGCTGGACCCAGCGACAACCCCCTGCACCATTCCAGACGTTACCATCAGCAACAGTTCCTGGAAAACCGTCAGCCAGAGCGGTGGGGCATCGGTTGTTTGGGTGAATGCCGCGCTCACGAAGTTGAATGGGATTTCCGCGAACTTGGTTTCCACCACTTTGTTTAGTGGCGTCCAGCTCAAAGTGGATGGCGTTACCTATCCGCTTCCGGACGGACTCCTTATTCTTGATCCTAATGCTTCGGCGAACTCGACTATCTACACGAATCGACGTTGGGAGACCACCGTGAATCCAGCGAATCCGACCAGTGAGCAATTCATGTTTGGTGCGGCGATTCCGGATTTGCCCAATCTCGCCAATGGCACGAAGGCATCGGTGAGTTTTAATTTGAGTTCGAGTCAAGTTGGATTGTCCATTAGTTGGAAGTTTGGAGAGGCGTTCTACAATACGTGGCCGGGTAATTGGAACGCGGCTCTCATTTCTCCGACGAAAGGTGTTCAGAGCGCCGGATCGCCTCTGGACCCGCAGACCCAGCAGGCGCTGATTGGGGGCGGCACTGACTACATCGGGCATCAGAGCTCCACAGGGCATGCATCGTGTACGCTGCAGTAGCAACGAGACTGACAGGAATGGGGAGGGGCGATTGCCTAGTTATCGCACTCCCGTACTCCATGCCGGGGTGCTGTGTCGATGCTGCTGGTGAATCTGAGATTCGACTGGGTTGGACGTTGTCGGTGTGGGCCGCGGTAGAAATTCGACTGGATGTAGATAGCGGCGAGAGCAAGATTCGCGAGGAGCTACAGCGGAGGCGGGGGGAGTACCGTTACGTGGGTGTCGTCGGCGGCTTGCTG
>JANODS010000588.1:0-3580 GCA_031412835.1 Acidobacteriota bacterium
CCTTCGCTAACTCCAAACCCACCCGCCGGTTCCGGCTCAAATCCCCCGTGCAGGTTAAGATCAAGTCGCCCAATCCCGCCAGACCCATCAGCGTCGATGCCTGTGCGCCCATCGATACCGATAAACGCGTCAGCTCCGCCATGCCCCGCGTCAGCAAACCAGCCATCGCGTTCGATCCCAAGCCCAGCCCGCTGCATACCCCCGCCGCTATCGCAATCACGTTCTTCAGCGCCCCTCCCAACTCCGTCCCAATCGGGTCGTTGTTCGTGTAGATCCGAAACGTGGGCCCCGCAAACTCCCGCTGCACCCGCCCCGCCAGCTCTAAATCCACCGAACTCGCCGCCACCAGCGTGGGCTCCCCACGCGCCAGCTCCTTAGCAAACGAAGGCCCGCTCAACACCGCCAACTTTGGCGCGAAGCGAGCTCCCACTACCGCCGCAATCACCTCACTCATCCGTAGCGAACTGCCCCGTTCAATTCCCTTCGTCGCGCTCACGATGGGCGCCGACGCCGGCAGATAGGGCAACGCGCTCGTAAACACCGCCCGCACATGCATCGAAGGCACCGCCCCTAACACCATGTCCCCCGCCACCAGCGCGTCCTCCAGCGACCACGTCACCCGGACATTCGGCGGCAACCGGCTCCCCTCCAAATACTTCGGGTTCTCCCGCGTCAGCTCCATCTGTTCGGCTAATTCCCGCTCGAACGACCACAACACCACCCGCTCATATCGCGGCGCCAACACCATGGCCAGCGCTGTCCCGTAACTTCCCGCACCCAAAATCGTCAACTGACTCACAGTTTGTTCTCCGTTCCCGCTCGCAGGCGGGCTAAATTTCCACGGTGCCGCCAAATGATGAACCACCCGCCCACCAGCGCCGCGCCAACAATCCAATCGGACGAATGATCAATCATCCAAATCGCCAACGGCACCAGCGCCGCTCCCAAAATCGATCCCAGCGACACATACCGGGTTCGCCAAACCGTCGCCCCGAAAACGATCGTAATCGCCAACATCGGCAGTGGAGCCAGGTAGAAGAACGCCCCCACGAAGCTCGCCACCGCCTTGCCCCCTTCGAATTTCAGAAACACCGGAAACGCATGGCCCAATACTACCGCCAGCCCTGCTAACGCCAAATGCATCGGCTCCCCTGACCCGAACCGCGCCATCAACCATACCGCCAGCCAGCCCTTCCCTATGTCCAGCACCAGCGTGCCAATTCCAATCAACTTCCCCGAAGTCCGCGCCACGTTCGTCGCCCCAATGTTCCCGCTCCCCATCGCGCGAACGTCCTGCCCCGTCTTCAGACGCACCAGCAAGTAGCCAAACGGAATGCCGCCCAGTAAGTACGCCACCAAGAGCAACAAGTAAGTCATCCTAACGGAAACTCCTTTAACTTACGATAAACCGACCCCTCCGGCCCCATCCGGCTGGCGTACAGCCAAAACGAGCTAACGTGGAACTTCCCAAAGTCGATTGTCGGCAAATCCCCAATCACCCGCCTCATCTCGATCAAAGGAACTGGCGTCTGAATGCGCGCCAACGTCAAATGCGGCGAATACCGTTTCGTCTCGCCCGGAACTCCCAACCGCCCACAGACAGCATCGGTCTGATCATGCAGATCCCCTAACTCTTCCGGGGCCGCCACTCCGGCAAAAAACACCCGCGGCTGGTGCGGATTCGGGTACCAGCCCAACCCCCGAATCTCCACGTCAAACCCCGGCACCCGCACCGCCGCCAACGCCGCCTCCATCGCCGACCCGTCGCTAAACTCCCCAATAAACTTGGTCGTGATATGCCAATTCGCCTCCGGACTCCAAGCCAGCGGAGCTGTCGGCATCAGTTCCGCCGTCAACCCCCGCAGCTTTTCGCGGACTTCCTCCGAAACATCAATCGCAGTAAACAAGCGCATCGTGATAACTTTCTAGTCTAACGTTGATTCCCCTTCCAGAAAGCTTCTACGCCCGCGATACCGTCGAAGTGGCCCGCAGGCTGCTCGGCAAACTGCTCGTCCATGGCCCCCTCCAAGGCCGCATCGTCGAGGTCGAAGCTTACCTCGGCGCGGACGATCTGGCCGCCCACGCGAGCCGTGGCGTCACCCCGCGCACCCGCGTCATCTTCGGCCCGCCCGGCCGCGCCTACGTTTATCTCAACTACGGCATTCACGAATGCCTCAACGTCGTCACGGAACCCGAGGGCACCCCCGGCTGCGTCCTCATTCGTGGGCTCACGCCCGTCGCGGGCCTCACCGCTCCACTCAACGGCCCCGGGAAACTAACCAAGGCCATGGGCATCGACCGCCGTTTCTACGGCCACCCGCTCTGGCAACCGCCCCTCACCATCTGCGACGCCCCGCCCGCCACCGAGCCCATCCGAGTCACACCCCGCATCGGCATCTCCCGTTGCGTTGATTGGCCCCTCCGCTTCCACCTTTAACGGCCGGAAGGGCCGGACCCAGGAAGGTCGTCCGGCCCCTCGCTAGTTGTGGTGAATCTGCCTCCGAGTTCAGATCCAGCCACCCCTCCAGCTTCCCATAACCTCCCGGCAATCCGGCTACTTGACGGCGCAAAGCAGTACCGGATACTCCGTCCTATGCGGCCTGCCTAGTTACGGCTCGCCACCGGCTCCCGGCGTCCGTGTAGCGGTCGGAACACGCCGGTGCCGCACACCGCTACCCCCGCCTGCAACATCGCCGAAAGCAGGTTGAACACCAAGCCATAAATCACCTGCTCGCTCACGTTCTGCCGCCCCGGCAGCTTGAAGCCCGTCGGCAACTCTTTCGCCAAGCGAATCCGCACTCCCTCAAGCTCCAGCCGACCCCGCGGATCTCGCTTATTCCCCACGCTGATCGGCGTCTGTAAAACGTTCCCCGTCGCCCCGTCAATATAGAACTGACAACGCGAAAACCATCCCAAATTCCCCGGTTCCGCCGCGTCAAATACCAGCAAAGGAACCCGCCGGTCCGCTGCCGTCAGGTCGAGCAACAACGCCATCGACGTCTCCTGGATCTCCACCTGAAACCCCGCCTGTTGGCAGACCTGCGTCAACTGGTCTATATCGTATTCGAGCAAAAGGAGCCGGTGTTTGCCAGCTTGAAGCAACTGCATGAATCTCTATTGTAGCCGCAGCACGTGCTCCACCGCCGCGATCACAATGCAAATCGTCACGTGCGCCAACATTCCGTAATGCAGCCAGCGCCGCGTATACCGAACCACTTCGTGTACTAAGGTCACACCCTAGTCTTGCGCCCCGATCCCCCGAAAGGAATAGGTCTGCCTAGGGTATTCGTCCTACAACTCGACGACTTTCGTTCTAGTACCCTATGAGGATATGCGTTTCGCCTTCCTCGCCCTACTCCCCTTTTGCCTGCTTGCCCAAGTCCCGCCCGCCGGCCCCGATCATCGTTCCGACCAGCTCCTAAAATCGATTGACGATTACATGTGGCACCTCAAGCTCAGCGATATCGCCGTCGTCGATCAGGTCTCCTACATCTCCACCCCGCCCCACTACGAAGCCAACTCCACCGGCCAGGGTGCCAGTAACCCCATGATCGTCTACGCCTACACGTTTGTCCCCAAA
>JANODS010000589.1:0-3850 GCA_031412835.1 Acidobacteriota bacterium
ATGATCGCCTACGGGGTGCTGTTTCCGAACATTTTGTTTTTCGGAGCGGTGCCGGCGAAGTATTTCGTGATGATTTTTGGGGCGATCAGCTTGTTGGGGTCGATTGCGATGGACGGCTCGCGGGTGAGCTATTTGGCCCACCTGGGGGGTCTGGCGACGGGTTGGGGGCTGATTCGGAGCGGGTTGCTGAAGAAGTTGGGCGGCAAGCCGGGGGCTGCGTGGGACCCGATGGGCGCGCTGCGCCAACAGTACAAAGAGTGGAAATTGCGGCGGGCGCGGAAAAAGTTTCAGGTTTACATGAAGCAGAAGAGTGGCCGCGATCCGTTCGACATTCAATAGGAGTACATTGATCATGATGCGCAATCGGTTAGGCCTACTCGCTTTCGTTTTTTCCCTTTCGTTTTCCGTGGTTTGGAGTCAGCAGGGTCCGGGCTCAACGGGTTCAGAGACGAAGGCCAAGCCGCGCAAGAAAGCAGGGGACGGGACCCCCGTCGAAGAGCCGAAAGAGGAAAAGATCCCCTCGAAGTTCTCAAAGAAAGAGGGCGACGCCCTGCCGGATGGGCTGCCGACGTTCAAGAGCGACGTGTCGACGGTGAACGTCGATGTGGCGGTGCTGGATAAGAACGGTCGATTCATTCCGAACATTCCGAAAGGGAACTTCCGCGTGATTGAGGACGGGGTGCCGCAGAACATCGGAGGCTTCAATATGGGTGAAGCGCCGATGACGGTTTGCATGGTGATTGAGTTTTCGAATTTGTACCAGCAGTACTGGTCGCAAGGTTGGTATGAAACACTCCAGGCATCTTATGGCTTCCTAGAAACATTGAAGCCGGAAGACTACGTGGCCGTGGTCGCCTACGATTTGCGCAGCGAGATCCTGAGCGATTTCTCGACCGATAAGCGCAAGGCGTATGAAGCGATGCAGCGGTTGCGGATTGCGGCGTTCAGCGAAAGTAATCTTTATGACGCGCTTACCGATACCGCCGACCGGATGTCGACCATTGAAGGCCGCAAGGCCATCGTGGTTATTGCCAGCGGGATCGACACGTTTTCAAAGCTTACGTTCGACAAAACGAGGAAATCGCTGCAGCAGAGCGGGGTACCAATCTACGCGATCGGGATTATGCAGGCGCTGCGCGAATGGATGGATGCGCGAGGGGGGATGGGGGCGATTCAGCGGCTCGACTTCCTGCAGGCGGACAACCAGATGCGCACGTTTGCACGCGAGACGGGGGGCCAGTCGTACTTCCCCCGATTCTTTGGGGAATTCCCCAATATTTACCGGGCAATCCACGAAGCGCTGCGCAGCCAGTACGCGATTACGTACGCTTCGACGAACCAGGCGAAAGATGGCAAATTCCGCAAAATTGTTGTCCAACTGGTCAATCCGGCCACCAACGAACCGTTGCGAATCGTCGATGAGAAGGGCAAGCCGATGAAGTACACCGTTATCGCCAAGCCCGGCTACAACGCGCCCAAAGAAGTCGAATAGTCAAGCAAAACAACTGGCGCGTTTTGAGGTCGATAGAAATTCGTTGACACCTGGTTTACAGGTCTGTTACCTTCGCTAGGTTCCTATCTCGCAATGAAGTTGAAAGCTGAAAACATGGCTCCGGTGGCGACTCGTTTGCTGCTGGTTGACGATAACCCCTCCGGGTTGGCGGCACGCAAGATGGTGCTCAGCGAACTCGGCTATGAGATCACTACCGCGAAAAATGCTGAAATTGCCTTAGCCCTTTTTGAAGTGAGCCCGTTCCCGCTGTTGGTAACGGACTACAAGATGCCCGGACAGAACGGCGTCGAGTTGATTCGAGCAATCCGAGCGCTAGCCCCGCAAACGCGCATCGTGCTGGTCTCTGGTTTTGTGGATGCGATGGGCATCACGGAAGAGAACAGCGGTGCCGATGCGGTGATCATGAAGAGCGCCAACGAGGTTTCGCAGCTTGTCCGCGCGGTGAATCGACTGAGCAAGCGGACGGCGGCCAAGCAGCCTGCGCAGGCGTTGACACAGAGTCGGAAGTCGGCCTTGAAAATGAAGAAGTCCGCCGGCAACTGATAGCATGGGCAAGTGATGCCTTTTCGGATCCTTGCCCTTTTGCTTTTGATCGCGATGGCTAGTGCGGCGGCACCGGCGAAGAAAGTGGTTCCGGTGGCTAGTCCGGTGCAGCGGTGGATGACGACGCTGACGCCGCGACAACGCGTGGCGCAGCTTGTGGTCATCAAGAGTTTTGGTAATCTGCCACCGGTGCGGAGCCGGGCGTATCGTCAGTTTTTGAAGTCGGTGCAGATCGATGGCGTGGGCGGGATTATCGTCAATAATCGGGTGGGACGGAGCGGCGCGATCACCGCCGAGCCGTTCGAGATGGTGAGTTTTTTGAATCGCATGCAGAGGCTGGCGAAGGTGCCGTTGCTGATTGGGGGCGACTTCGAGCGGGGGGCTTCGATGCGGGTGTCCGGGACGGTGAAGTACCCGCATATGATGGCGTTTGCGGCGACGGGGTCGGTGGAGTATTCGCGCTATCTCGGTTTGGCGACGGCTCGTGAATCGCGGGCGCTGGGCGTTCATTGGGTGTACGCGCCGGACGCGGACGTGAACAATAATCCGGAAAACCCGATCATAAACATCCGCTCGTATGGAGAGGATCCGGCGCTGGTGGCCCAGCACGTGCGGGCCTACATCGAAGGAGCCAAGAGCGACCCGGCGAACCCAGTGCTGGTGACGCTGAAGCACTTCCCGGGGCACGGCGACACGGCCACCGATTCGCACTACGGGATGCCGAAGCTGGAGGTGGATCGGGCGCGGTTAGACAAGATTGAACTGGTTCCATTTCGGGCTGGAATTGCCGCCGGGGTGGATAGCATTATGACGGCGCATATCGCGGTGCCGACGCTGGACCCGACCGGGGTGCCAGCTACGATTTCGAAGCCGATCATTACGGGGCTGCTGCGGGGGGAGTTGGGGTTTCAGGGTTTGATTTCGACGGACGCGATGGACATGGCTGGATTAGCGGCTCAGTATTCGGCCGGGGAAGCGGCCGTGCGCGCGCTGGAGGCGGGCGTGGACGTGTTGCTAATCCCGAGCAACCCGGAGGCCGCCATCAACGGCGTGATGGCTGCTATCCGCAGTGGGCGGTTGACGCAGGCGCGCGTGGATGCAAGCGTGCGGAAGGTGCTGGCGGCGAAGGTGAAAGTGGGGCTGAACAAGAGCCGGTTTGTGAAGACAGACGAGATCGCCGACGCGCTTGACGCCGAGGGGGCGGCGGAGAAGGCGCAGGAGATTGCGAGCAAGGCCGTGACGCTGATTCGGAATAAGGCGGGGCTGTTGCCGCTGGCTAAGGATGCGAATGCTTGCGTCCTGCTGTTGGGAGAACGGAAAGGGAATAGCAATGGGCAGGCATTTCTCGACGAGATGGCGATTCGGGCACCGAAGATCCCGACGCTTCTCGTCGATCCCCAGATGCCGGAGGTGCAAGCGCCGGTGGGCTGCCAGACGGTGGTGATTGGGGCCTACGCCCAGCTCGGCGGCTATGGCCCGGACAACGCGGCATTGCCCGGGCTGTATCCGGCAATGGTTAATGAGATGGTGAAGGCGGGCAAGCAGTTGATCTTGATCGGCCTGGGGAACCCATATCTGATTCGGGCGTTTCCTGATGTTACAACTTACTTCACCACATACAGCCCGGCACCGACGAGCGAGGTGGCGGCGGTGCGGGCGCTGTTTGGGGCAGTTCCGATGACCGGCCGAAAAGTGGTAACCGTAGAGTAGTGCTGCAAATCACCTGGCTTGGCCATTCCACTTTTTCTCTGACGCTCGCTTCCGGGGAGGTGGTTGTCATCGACCCCTTCGTCG
>JANODS010000590.1:0-1339 GCA_031412835.1 Acidobacteriota bacterium
GTGGCGGAGTCGCTGGCACCCTGCTCGACGATGGGCATGATCTTCTTGAGATCGGCACCCCAGAGCGGCGAGGAGAGGACGGCTTCGCGGGCTCGCATCCAGTTCGCATTGCCTTTAACGGTGTTGATTTCGCCGTTGTGGCAAAGGAAGCGGAAGGGATGGGCAAGTTTCCAGCTTGGAAAGGTGTTGGTAGAAAATCGCTGGTGGACCATCGCGAGCGAGCTTTTACACTCCGGGTCGGAGAGGTCCTTGTAGAACTTTTGAATTTGCGGGGCAAGCAGGAGGCCCTTGTAGACCACGGTCCGGCAACTCAGCGAGGGCAGATAGAAGAAGTCCTTGTCGCGGATGTCGCTGGCGAGGATCTCGTGCTCGGCGCGCTTGCGGATGACGTAGAGCTTTCGTTCGAGAGCGTCTTCGGACATGCCCGGCGAACGGCGAATGAAGATCTGTTCAATGTAGGGTTGCGAGGCGCGGGCGACGCGACCGATCGCATCGGCATCGATGGGCGTGTCGCGCCAGCCGAGGACCTCGAGGCCCTCTTCCCGGGTGATCCGCTCCATGATCCCTTCGGCCTGGAGACGGGCGGTGTGCTCGACGGGCAGAAAAACGAGCCCCATGCCGTACTCCCCGGCGTCGGGCAGGTTGAACGGCTGCTGCTGCTTGGGACACTCGCGGGCGAAGAACGAGTGAGGAATTTGAATGAGCAGGCCGGCACCGTCGCCAGTTTCGGGGTCGCAGCCGCAGGCGCCGCGGTGGGTAAGGTTGATGAGGATCTGGACGCCTTTCGTGATGATGTCGTGGGAACGATGCCCTTTGATATTGACGACGAAGCCGATGCCACACGCGTCGTGCTCTTGGGTTGGCGAGTAGAGGCCCTGGGCTTCCGGGAGACCGGGGCGGGACTGGGTGGGATGCTCGAACTGCTCACTCATATGCGGTAACCTCACTTTCCGAAGATCCCACTATAGAGAATCCGCGACTATAAGTCAAATGAAACCTAATCGTCACTATAATCGATCTAGCTTATATAACAAAATTGAGCTTGCTGATAGTGCCGGAGGATTGGAATAAGAAAATCTTATGGTATCCTGACGTTTGTGAATTTCGAGCATCTCAAGCTCTTTCGCGACATTGGACAGAGCCGAAGCGTAAGCCGGGGGGCTTCGTTGAACGCGATCAGCCAGTCCGCGGCGAGCCAACACATCCAAGAACTGGAGAAGTCGCTATCGGTGAAGCTGCTGGATCGGTCCACGCGGCCGCTGACGGTGACGCCGGCAGGTCGGTTATACTTTGACCTCTGCCGGGACATTTTGCGACGGCGAGAGGAGTTCGACGCCGC
>JANODS010000591.1:0-2014 GCA_031412835.1 Acidobacteriota bacterium
GCCGCCCCCCCGGCCCCGGCCGAGTCAACCCTAGCGCCAGAATCCCCCCGGTCGACGTCCCCGCGACGAGGTCGAAAAGGTCGGCGACCCGCTGTCCCGTTTGCCGCTCCAACCGAGCCAGCACGACGGCTGGAATGATCCCCCGAATCCCTCCTCCGTCAATCGATAATATTCGAACCGTGTTTTGCATCGATCCTTGCTCCTTCGCCCGTAAGTCTAGTGGGGCGTTTCCAAGCAATCATCCAGATGGATCTATGCAAGCAGCAGATTATAATACACTTAAAATATTTCGATAGTCGGTGAACGACGATTCCAGCCAGGGCGATTTTGCCGGTCCCCGAACAAGCCGATGAAAGTGCAACCGACAGCCGACCAAAAGTATTTGGTGCGAGAAGGGATCGAAAGCGGGCGATTTCAAGTCCGAAACGGACGCGCTCCAGGACTCGGGAAGAAACCACGCAGCTCGCAACTGAAATTCAAAGGCGCGGCATGGCCAACCCCTACACCCCCAAAACTACGAAAGCCCCGCCTCCCGCATAAATCGCGCCGCTTCCTCCGGCGGCGTCGGATTAATGTAAAACCCGGTCCCCCACTCAAACCCCGCCACCCGCGTCAATTTCGGAATAATTTCAATATGCCAGTGGTAGTGTTCGCTCGTCGCTTCTTGCACCGGAGCCGAGTGCACAATCAAATTAAACGCCGGCTTCTCCAACACCCGATCCATCTTCCGCAGTACGTTCCGTAACACCCAAGCCAGATTTGCCACCTCGGACTCCCGGATGTTCTCGAAGTGCGACTCATGCCGCCGCGGCAATAGCCAAGTCTCAAACGGGAACCGCGACGCAAACGGTGCCACCGCCGCAAACTCGTCTGTCTCCAAAATCACCCGGTCACTATCCTTCAAGTCCTGCCGCAAAATATCACAGTAAACGCACCGCTCTTTGAACTCAAAATACTTCCGTGCGCCGTCCAACTCCTCCTGCACCCGCTTCGGCACCACGGGCAGTGCGATGATTTGCGAATGCGGATGCTCCAGCGTCGCCCCCGCCGCCTCTCCATGATTCTTGAACAACATCACGTACCGCAGCCGCTTGTCTTTCTTTAAGTCCAACACCCGGTCCCGAAACGCCCACAACATCTCCGCCACTTGTCGCTCATCCATCGACGCCAGCGTCGCCATATGGTCCGGCGTCTCGATCACAACCTCATGCGCCCCAATCCCGTTCATCCGGTCGTACAGTCCCTCGCCCTGCCGATCCAAATCCCCTTCCACCCGCAACGCAGGGAACTTATTCGGCACCGTCCGCAGGCTCCACCGCCCGCCATGCGTCAACCCGTCCGTATGATACGAAAGCACCTCCGGCGGCGTCTTATCCTCGTTTCCAGGGCAAAACGGGCAGAATCGCGCCCCGCTCGGCTCCACCGTCACGCGCGTAAAGTCTGACGGGCGGCGGGCGCGATCCGTCGAAATAATCACCCAACGTCCCGTGATCGGGTCTTTTCTCAGTTCCGGCATGAAAAACTATTATGCCCCAGTCGGCTGCACAAACCGGCGGAAGAAACTGCTCGGCTTCCACCGCGGTGCATCAGGAGCATCCGCCACCTCTCGTGTAAACTCAATCAGCACCTCGATAAACTGCCCCGCCGCCACCTTGTCCACCGGCTGATTCACGTCGTCCGACACCGCGTGATACCGTTCCTGCAGCCATGCTTTCTGTAACTTATCCTCCGCACTCCCCGGCTCCGCCCCAAACATCGGGAACAACGAAGGCACGCCTTGGCGCACAAAATTATACTGGTCGCTCCGAATGAATATGTTCCGCTCCGGCTGCGGATCCCGCTGCACCTGCAATCCTCGCCGCTCCGCCACCTTCCGAAATCGATCGCCCAAATCGGACTCATCCAACCCCAACACTCGAATAATCTTCAGCGGATGCAACGGCAAAAACATGTCCATATTCAACTCGCTCACCATCTTCCCTTTCAGCGTCGGATGGTCGGCGTAGAATCGCGA
>JANODS010000592.1:0-2606 GCA_031412835.1 Acidobacteriota bacterium
CGGTTTCGATTTCGGCGGCCTGGGCGGGGTCGGGGATGGGATGGAAGGAGGTGCAGAGGGGGAAGGCCCCTTCGCGTCCACCGGAGTGGACGTCGATGACGACGCGACCGAGGGGAAAAATTTGGGAGGAAACGAAGTGGGCGATGCGGGAAGAGAGAGTGCCGTCCGACCAGCCCGGAAACGCGCGGTTCATGTTGACGTTATCGAACGGGGAGACGCGTTGATTGGCGCGGCAGGCGGATTCCGAGAGTTGGGGCATGAGGATGACGCGGCCGTGGAGAGTGTCGGGGTTAAGGTCGCGGCAGAGGCGTTTGACGGCGATTTGGCCTTCGTACTCGTTGCCGTGGGTGCCGCCGAAGACGAGGACGCCGGTCGGGTTGGGGCCGAGGTGGCCGTTGATGACGGTGAGGGGGACGAGGGAGTAGCCCCAGGCGCCATCGAGGTGGAACTGGACTTGATAGTGGGTGGCACCGGGACGGTTGAAATCGATCGAATGGGGTTCGGCGAGGAGGGTGGGCATAGGAAGTTAACTCAATCTCCAGGGTACGGGAGGCGGGCATCAATCCGTATGGGTTGTTCAGTATGCTGGAAGCCATGGCGGCATCAAATAGTCCGAAGGCGACGGCGGTGGAACGGGCGATGGCGATGCTGGAGTATTTGGATGGATCGCGGCGGGGGCTGAACATATCGGAGATTAGCCGGAAGCTGGGGATTCCGAAAAGTTCGGCGCATGTGATTGTGGTGACCCTGGAGCGGTTGGGGTATGTGCAGAAGCGGGAGGATTCGCTGCACTATACGTTGGGATTGAAGGCGTATGGGTTGGGGCAGGGGATGTTGCGGGGGTTATCGATTGCGGAGTTGGCGATGCCGCATATGCGGGCGTTGGCGGACCAATGGCGGCGGCCGGTGCATTTGGCGGTGCCGGACGGGGACCAGGGCGTTTACATCCAGAAGGCGGAGGCGCCGGGGTTGATTCAGTTTGATACGTATGTGGGGCGGCGGATGGACCTGCACTGCACGGGGGTGGGGAAGGTGTTGTTGGCGTGGGGGCCGCCGGACATTTTGGAGCGCCTGGTGGCGAAGCCGACGTATATACGGCATACGAAGAACACGATTACGAATCCGAAGGCGTTGGCGAAGGAGGTGGCGGCGGTACGGAAGCAGGGTTGGGCGATTGATGATGAGGAGGAGGAGTTAGGGGTGCGGTGCGTGGCGGTGCCGGTATTTTCGGCTCCGGGGCGGTTTGTGGCGGGGTTATCGGTGACGGGGACGACGGGGCAGATTCCGTTGGATGAGGTGGAGATGGTGGCGGAGCGTTTGCGACAGGCGGCGGTGGCGATGTTTGCGCCGGTGGGGGAGTTAGGGGATCAGGAATCTGACGGCGTTTCGCCGCCGCGCCGGTCATAGCTTTCGAGCATGGCTTTGTCGATGGCAGGTGAGGTTGGCCAGAGTCCGCGGCGGGAGCCGTTGAGGAGTTGGTAGCTCGTCAGTTGGCTGGGGTCGGGTCGAGGGACCGGGATCCCATTCGCGTCGAGAAAGACGACTCCCACAAGGTCGGTAGGGATTTGGTTGATGAACGCCTCGGCGTCTTCCAGCATCGCGCGGACGTTCCGGTGGACTTCAGAGCTATCGAGAGGTTGTTCGGTGGACAAGGCACGGAACTCTTCGGCGGTGAATCTGCTGTGGCGGGTGATTTCGCCGAGCATTTCCTCGGGCGTCAATCCGGGAAATCGCCCGACTGCGGCGGTGATGACCGCGCCGAGGGGGAGGATACGGTGGTGAATCGTGATCAGGTCGAGGATATCGCGTGGTTCGCGGCGGTCGGCGGCCGCGGACGCTTTGTTGGCCGCGAGGTCGACAGGGTGAAGGACGTATCCGAACAGCTTATCGGGTTGGGAGGGAAAGAAGCGAAAGTCGCTGTCCGTGACCCATTCGAGAAGGATCGATTCCTCTGGGCCGTGGACGCGCGCGGTCCGTTTACCGGCTCGCTGCCTTCCTACCCAGGAGAGTTCGAACCCAGCCCGGATCAGTGAGTCGGCATCGGCATCGGCGGCGTAGTCGAGGCGTTCCTGAGAATCTTGGAAGATGTCGATGTCGTTCGAGAAGCGGGGACCATCATGATTTAGAGCGGCACCGCCAGCTACATAGCTATCAGGGCTTCTCTGGGCCGCGAGGAGTTGCAGAACATCGATTTGGAGTCTAGTAAGAGGCACGGCACAGTTTCTCGATGTCTTCGGCCAGACGCCGCCCGTCCATGCCGCCGTGGGTGCGAAGGGCCTTGGTAATGGCCAGCGCATCGGCTGGAGTGGGTGTTTCGATGGGTCGGAGATTCCAGAGAGCCACTGAGCCATACAGGGAGAAAGCTTGGCGATACAAGTTCTGAAGGCTACACGTCGGGGCCATCGATTCGTTTGTGGCGTTTGGTGCTGGGTTGGTTGGCATGGGGTAGTGCCTGCGCCTTCAGCATATCCCGAAAGCACGGGTTGGCGGAGTTAGGCGGAGATTCCGAGTAGAGAGAGGGAGTCCCGGTGGAACATCTCTTCCATGCGGTCGAGGTTGAGGCGCGGGAGCTTGGTGCCTTCGAGCATGTCGTTGAGGTGGCGCAT
>JANODS010000593.1:0-6055 GCA_031412835.1 Acidobacteriota bacterium
TTCCACCAGAACCGCGCGGTGCCGGTCGCAAACACCCGCGCCGCTGGCCGATTCTTCGCCACCCAATCCGCCATCTTGAACTCGATGCGATCGGTCCAGGCCGACGTCCGATGAATGTGCCGCCAAGGAAAAGTTACGTACCCCCACGCTGGAATGAAGGCCGCGATCACCAACAGCGCCGCGAGGAAACGTTCACGGGTCCAGACCCGGCGAATCCCTTCCAGGCCAGCCAGCACCAGGAACATGTCAAGTTCCGGCACGAAGCGTTCCGGCTCACCCGCCACCCGAAACGCGCGGTTCGTATAGTAATGGCCGAGGACGTTCAGGCTGATGAAGGCGGCGCTGGCGAGGACAAACACCGTCCACGTATGCTCTGACCGGCCCGCCGCCCATCGCCAACTGAAGTAGCCCACAATCAACGCGAGCAGGACGGCAAGGCCCATTGACCATAGGTTTCCAGGCGAGGATACGATGGCCAAGTTACGACTGGTGATGGCAATGTAAGAAGGCGTGAGCCAGAAAGCCGTCAGCGCGTAAGCTAGGCTCGCGATGGCGGCCGCCCGCAGCCAAACGGTCCAGTCGCGCGTCGTAACGAAGACGGCCCAGCAGAGAATCGGGAAGAAGAGCGCCAACGCCGTGGCCCCATAGAAGTTATTCGAAACGACCAGCGCCGCGGCCACGCTGGTCAGCGCCAGCGCCGCCGGGTGCCCACGCCGTAGTCCGCACCACGCGGCGGCAAACACGAACGGCAGAACAGCCAAGGAGGAGATATGTGGGCCCTCGCCATACCGAATCAGCACGTTGAAGCGCTGCGGCATATAGGGGTAAATGTCCTGTTGAATACGCTGCAGAAATAGAAAACTGGGAGACAGCACGGCCACCCCGGCGGCCGATAGCCACGCTCGGGCCAGCGACTGAGTCGCTACCCAAACCAGCAGCCAAATTCCAGCAATCCCCAGAACGTACAGAATCGCCGTGTAGAGATGGTAGCCCCGGGCCGGGGTCACCCCGGTATACTTCGACAACGCCGCCGAACCGTACCGCACGGCCGGCGGATAGATGTAATCGAAGCGAGTTCCGCCGTACCAAAGGGGCTGCCAACCAGGGTGCGGCCAGTTCTCCGAAAGGTACCGGGCATCGGCGATGAACGTCGCATCAATCGACGTCCAATTATCGAGATACTTCGTCTTGAACAAAGGCCAAATCAACACCATCGCCGCTGCCAGGACGAGCACGAACTGCACTCCGGGCGAGGTGAGTCTTGGCCTCAAGTGCGCGGGTTCTCCGCTCCCTCGGCTGGTCCTTGATAGCGACCGAGGATGCTGTCAAACTGCAGCGAACGCCGGACGCCGGTGCGATGCAAAATATACCGAAAAAGCACCCAAAGTATGGACAAACCGTAGCGCGAACTCTGCAAGAAGCTGGCCGACGAAGCCTGCGGGAAGTAGCGAGTCGGAACCGGCACCTCGGCCACCCGCATCCGCGCTTCGACAAACTGAGCCATAATCTCCTGATCAAACACGAACGCATCGGAGTTCATGTCGACGTTCACCGTCTCCAACGCGGACCGGCGATAGGATCGGTATCCCGTATGATACTCCGCCAACTTCAAGCCGAAAACGGTATTTTCAAGCTCCGTCAGAAACCGGTTCGAAATGAACTTCCACCACGGCATCCCCTGCTTCATCACGTCGCCGCCCAAGAGCCGAGAGCCGAGCACCACGTCTGCTTCGCCTCTTAGAATCGGCGCAATGATCTGCGGCAACAGCGTCGGGTCGTATTGGTAGTCCGGATGGACCATGACGATAATATCGGCCCCCGCCCGGAGCGCCTCTCGATAACAAGTCTTCTGGTTGGCGCCATAGCCGTAGTTGCGGTTATGGACGAAAATCTCCAACCCCAGTTCCCGCGCCACTTTGATCGTGTCGTCTTTGCTGCCGTCATCGACCAAAATCACGAGGTCCACCACATCGTGCGGCAGTTCCTGGTATGTCATGCGAAGGGTTTTCGCCGCGTTGTACGCGGGCATGACGACGACTACTTTCGGTTTTGAATTACTCATTGGAATTCTTTGCCATCACGATAAACTGGTACCCAAACATCGATTTCCACACGCGACCGAAGGCCCAGAACAGCGACTCCAACCGCCCGGCAAACCAGTTGTCCGCGCCCCATACGACGCTGAACGGAATCGGCGTGGAGTTCACCAACTCCATAGTATAACCAGCATTCCCGAACAACTGCGCCCAGCCCGCCCAAGTATGAAAATGGATATGCGTCCGATCAAACAGCCCCTTCTCTTCCTGAGGGAAATTGCCGCACAAAACCACGAGCCGAAAATAAAAATTTCCGCTATTGGGAAGAGAAGCCACCAGGCAGCCGCCCGGCTTCAACAGAGCCCGCAGTTGCCTCAGAATGTAAGCGTGTTCGAGCAGGTGCTCCAAGACGTCGGCACAGACAATGAAGTCAAAACGATCCTCCAACGGAGGAATCTCGTGGTGCAGGTCGGCCACAACGAGTTTCACCGATTCCGGAAACTGCCCCTCCGGAAAAGATTGGCGCTCCAACCCAGTGACCACATAGCCCCGTTCCGCCAATCGCGCCCCCAGCATCCCGTCCCAACAACCCACATCGAGCACCGTCCGGCCCTCACCGCGACCAGGAAGTAGACTCAAAATTTGGGAATGGCTGCTCCATGGGCTAGCCTTAAAGGTGTAGCTCAGTTGCACATCTGTCCCTGTTGCCGACATTTGGATGTTTCGTAACCCCGGATCAAGTTTTCACGCCAACACTAGGTTAACCCATGACTTCAAAAGTCGTATCGTACACTCTCCCCTTCGTCCTCGCGGCCTTGGCCGGATGCAACAAACAGACCGCACCTGTCCAGGCCAAACAGGACTCCGGCCCCCTGCCTGTCCGCATGGCCGACGTCAAGGCACGAGAGATCAACCGCGTCGTCGAGACCACCGGCACCCTGTTTCCGTTCGAAGAAGCGGTCATCAGCGCCGAGATCGACGGCAAGGCTGAAGAAGTAAGGTTCGATTTGGGCGATGTCGTCGAGAAAGGTCAAGTGCTGGTTCGCATCAACGATGAAGAACAGCGCTTGCAAGTGCAACAAAGCGAAGCGCAGTTGCGCCAATCCATGGAACGCCTGGGCCTGAAGACCGAGACCGAAAGAGTAAAGGACATCCGCGAAACCCCCGACGTCCGCAAAGCCCGCGCCGACCTGACCGAGGCCGAACAACGCTTCAAGCGAACTCAGCAACTTGTCGAACAAAACATCGGTGCCAAATCCGAACTCGACCAAGCCAGTTCCCGCTACCAGGCCGCCCAAGCCGCCTACGATTCCACCGTCAACCAGGCTCGCAACCTCATACAGGAAGTGGAGCGCTTCCGGGCGAATATGGAAATCCAACGGAAGCGATTCCGCGACACCACCGTCAAAGCCCCCTTCCGCGCCCTCGTCAAAGAGCGGCAGGTCAGCCCCGGCCAATTCGTCCGCACGAATACGCCGCTGTTCGTACTCGTCAAGACCGACCCCATTCGGCTCCGCATCGAAGTCCCCGAGCGCATGGCCCCGTGGATCAAGCTAAACCAAGTCGTCGATGTCTCCCTTGAAGCCTTCGAGGGCAGAAAGTTCATCGGAAAGATTTGGCGCATCTCCCCAACCGTCGACCAGAGCAAGCGCACTTTTGTCGCCGAAGCCATCATCGACAACAAAGCAGGCGAACTGAAGGCCGGGTCTTACGCAAAAGCGCACGTTCCCACCAGCAAGAACGAAAGAATCATCGTCGTTCCGCAACGCGCCGTTTACTACGTTTTGGGCTCCAACAAGGCCTTCGTCGTCAAGGACGGAGTCATCGATGCCAGGGACGTAAAGCTGGGCGACCGCGTCGACCAGGATGTGGAGATTCTCGAAGGCCTAGCCGAAGGCGAGCGGGTGGCTACAAGTCAAATGGTGAAGCTCGATACCGGAACGAAAGTCACGCTCGCCGTCGACGCACCGAAAAAGGGCCAGAAGAAAGAATAGTTGGGGGCAGGCGAACCTACCCCCGACTCTTTAGCGCGGAGTCTGTACTTTCGGAGTCGCCAGATAACCGCTGATCGTGTCTTTTCCTACCGAATTGACCACGATCTCATACGGCTGTCGGGCCTTCGAACTATAAAATTGAAGCGGCTCGTTCAGCGTCTTGTCTTTCTTCTCCACCGTCTTGTCATCGAAGGTTAAATCGATGCTGAAGCGATTCTTCTTCGGGTCAGACTTCTTCAATTGCAACATCACATCGCCCACTCGCCGTGCCGTCTTCTCCTTCGGCAGCGTGAACTCGAAGTAGTTCCGATCGCCCAAGGCTTTAAGCGCCTGGAACTCTTTGAAGTTGGTCGCAATCAATCCGCTTTGCTCGCCCAAGTCGCCCCGCGTGCGCTTCAGGTCGGCGATCGTTTTATCAAGCTCGGTCTTCGTGTTGGCAACATCGGTCTTCACCGAACCCACTTCTGTCGAAACGGCGGCAATCTTGGTATTGGCCGTATTTGCTTCCTGCTTCACTTCCGTAATCTGGCTGGCCATCTGCTGTTGAGCCAGTTTGGTCTCTTTCTCCAGCTTCGCAGTCAGCTCCGTAGCTTTCTTCTCGGCGTCGACTTTGGCCTGACCGGCTGCCATCGCCGCCTGCCGACGAGCCGCTTCCAGATCGTCCTTCAGCTCGCTGATATAGCGTTTGCTCGTCGCCGTGGTGACATTCGATGTCTCTTTGACACCGGAAATCTCCCGCGTCATCGAGTCCTTCAGACCCGCCACCTCAATCTTCGTCTTGTCCAGCTGAAGAAAAAGGTATACGTTCGCGCCCAAAAGCGCCAGAACGGAGCCAAACAGAATCGGGATCTTCACTCCTCCCCCGCTTGGCGGCGGTGGGGGCGGAGGCGGCATGTACATAGGATTTGGATTGGGATTCATTTTGGGATCAACCTCTTGGCGTTCGAGACTAGAATAACATTCGCCTTGACAAATATATGCGGTGGACTACCATCGGGTTTCAGGATTCGCGGCGCAGCGGCTTGGCGATGGCGAACTCAAAGCGTTCTTGCTTCGAAATCCCCGGTTCAAAACACCGGCGGCACCGCGCCTCGTACATGCCCGAAGCGCCGACCACGATTAGATCCTCACTCGCTACCAAACGTTGCGTATGCTTAGCCGGATTTCCACACCGAATGCAAATCGCCAGCGTCTTGGTGATCGACTCCGCCCGAGCCAACAGATCCGGAATCGGCGGGAACGGTCGCCCTAAATAATCCGTATCCAGCCCAGCGATGATCACCTGCTTCCCACTATCGGCCAGTTGCTCGGCCACTTCCACCAACTCTGGCCCCATAAAATTCGCCTCGTCAATGCCCACCACTTGTGTCCGCCAATCCAACACCGACAGAATTTCGCTAGCCCCGCCCACCACCTCGGAAGCCATCCGCTGATCAGCATGAGAAACTATCTCTTCGTGCGAGTATCGGTTATCAATCGTCGGCTTAAACACCTGCACCCGCTTACGGGCGATGCAAGCCCGCCGCAGCCGACGAATCAGCTCCTCGCTCTTGCCCGAGAACATCGGCCCGCAGACTACTTCGATCCAGCCGGTGTGCCCGGTGAAAATATCCATTAAGCACTATGATGCCATGGCCGCCAGACCTCTCCGCTCGAAAAATCTTACCAGAGCTCCTAGATTCGGCCTCGCCAGCCGAAATCGCGGCCAATCTCAGCGACCTCCAACGCATCAATCGCTACTTCGGCGGCCGCCAAACCCTGCGGTCGGTCCTCCGCCCGCTGCAGCGCCCCGGCCTCACGATTCTCGACGTCGGCGCCGCCTCCGCTGACCATGCCGCCAGCCTCCCCAACGCCCGCGTCGTCAGCCTCGACCGGAGCGTATCGCACCTCCTTCGCGGCCAAGGAGCCCGCGTCGCCGCCGACGCCTTCGCCCTCCCCTTCGCCCCGCAATCGTTCGACCTTGTCATGGCTAACCTGTTCCTCCATCATTTCGAAAACGAAGCCATCGTCAGCCTCCTACAAAGC
>JANODS010000594.1:0-3536 GCA_031412835.1 Acidobacteriota bacterium
AAATAACAAGAGAATGGTTCGGCGGAGATCGTTGAACCCCTAGTGTCTCAGAGGTTTTTTTTAACCGCAACGAAAGGTTGGTTACATATCCATGACAACCGGGAAGGGGTTGAAGGGGGTGGCGGTGGCCGGTTTTCCGCCACAATCCGCGGGAAGATAGCGGGGATCGAGAAGCCGGGAGGTCTCAAGATTGGCCATGGCGGAGAGCAGATTTTCTTTGAGAAATGGATGCTCGGTTTCGAGATCCTTGAAGATGTGGCGGAGGGTTCCGCGGACGGTACCGGTTTTTTGGGAGCATCCGCAAGGGATGACCGGGGCGGAGAGTTGGGCGGCGTAGGCGGTGGTGATGGCCTCGCTGACGTAGACGAGAGGGCGGATGAGGCGGAAGTCGCCGGCACCCGAGTTCGTGACGGCGGGGAGGGCGGCCATGCGACCGGTGTACATGGCGTTGCGGAGGAGCGATTCACAGAAATCGTCCATGGTGTGGCCGAGGGCGATGACGTTGGCACCCATGCGCTTGCCGACTTCGTAGACGGCGCGGCGGCGGAAGCGGCTACAGAGGTCGCAGCCATGGTCGGGTTGTTCTTCGAGGAGGCGGAAGCTGGGGCCGTCCTCAAAATACTCCCATTCCACGCCGCGAGCGCGAAGATACTCGCCGAAGGGCTTGATGGAGGCGAGAAACTTTCCTTGCTCGATGGTGAACGCGGAGACCGAAAACTTGATGGGAGCCCGCTTTTGGAGGAGCAGGAGGGCTTCGAGCAGGGTTACGGAGTCCTTACCGCCGGACAGGCCAACGGCTACGCGATCGCCGTCGCGAATCATGTCGAACTTTTTGATGGCTTCGCCCACTTTGCGGAGGAGCGTTTTTTCGAGTTCCAAGCCTTTCTATTATAGCCGCGCGAGTGCGGTAAACTTAAAAAGAATCGTTCGAGAGGAGAAGTGGCCGAGCGGTTTAAGGCACCGGTCTTGAAAACCGTCGTACCCGAGAGGGTACCGTGAGTTCGAATCTCACCTTCTCCGCCATCCTTGCACGAACTGCCCCGTACTTCAGGTCAAATCGTACTGGGATTAGGGTCATTCCCTAGTTCACTGGTTACAGGACTTCGGTCATACTCAGTTCATACCAACTCCCCAGGAGACCTCAAGAAAATGAACACCCTTAACCTTTTCATCCTTCGCCTTGCCCAAAACCGCAAGGGCCAGGACTTGATTGAATACGCCTTGATGGCTGGATTCGTGGCGGTAGCTGCTGGGGCGATCATGCCCGGCGTGTCGACCTCCATCAGCACGATCTTTTCGAAAGTCGCCTCGGCGATGACGGAAGCGGCCGCTTCTTCCTAACAGCTTTTGCGTGGCGAACCGCCACGAGCGAAACGGGCATCCCCTTAGGGGCGATGCCCGTTTTCAGTTATTGGCGCGAAGCAGTAACCTTTGTTCTTCAAGCCGCCTAGAAGAGGATCGAGCATCGGCCAGTAGGGATCTCGGCGGGACCAGATGCCGAGATGCATGACGAGGATTTCTTCGTTTCGGATGGATCGCAGAGATTTTTCGAGCAGTTGGCGGTTTGGATAAGCTTGGCTCGAGAGTTCGTCACCGAGGAAGCCATTGGGCGTCCAACCGATGTGACGAAATCCGCAGGCTTGGGCCATACGGAGGACGCCGGGGGTGGTTTTGCCGCCGGGGGCGCGCCAAATGGGGTCAAGATGACGACCGGTCATTTCGTGGAAACGGCGGTCGACGCGGCGGAGTTCTTCGCAGACGCCGGCTTGGTCGAGCGATTGGGGTTCGCCGCCTTTGAAGGGGATATAGGCGACGCGAGCGTTGGGAAGATCTCGACGAAAGTAGAAGTGGCGCCAGGTATGGGAGCCGAACTTGTGGCCGTCGGCAACGAGCGAACGCCAGAATGGAGCCCAGGCGACGTCGAGGGTGGTGTCGCCGCGTTTGGTTTTTTCGTCGGCCAGGAAGAATGTGGCTTTGACTTGGTGTTTCCGCAGGATGGCCGCGATCTGTTCGGCCGGTTCCATGTTTCCAGTGTCAATGGTTAGATAAATAGTTCCCGAGCAGGCGGCGGGGAGCTGGGCGACGAGGAGTAGGGCGGCGGCGAACGGCTTCATCGGAATGCTTGGCGGGGTCCGTGGGCGGAGAGGTAGATGCCGTGGGGCGACTTGCCGACGGCGATCTGCTGGATGACCTTTTTCGAGGCCAGATCGAGAATGGAGACTTTTCGGGCGAAGCGGGAGGTGAACCAGAGCTCCTTCTTATCGGCGGAGAGTTCCATGCAGTCGGGTCCGCCGGGGGCGACGTATCGGTCGACGACGGTGAGCGAGTCTTGGTCGATTTTGGTGATGACGGCGTCGACGCGATTCGATTGATAGACGTGGCGACCATCGCCGGCGGAGATGAAGTTGTGGGCACCTTTCCCGGTGACGATTTTCTTGACTTGTTTGCGGGTGCGCCAGTCGATGACTTCGACGTAGTCTCGACCCATGATGCCGATGAGGAGGTGTTTATCGTCAGGGGTCATCCAGATGCCGGAGGGGAGGGCCCCGACGGGCATACGCCAGGCCTCCTTCTGCGTCTTGAGATCAATCGCCATCAGTTCGTTCGTGTCCTGGAGGGTGATGAAGACGAAAGACGAGGACTTGTCGTAAGCGAGATGGCTGGGGGTTTTGGCGGCGGGGAGACGCTTTAGGAGTTTGAAATCGGTGCCGGAATAGATGTCGACGCGATGGAGGCGGAGCGAGCAGGAGACGAAGTATTTGCCGTCGGGGCTGAAGCCGATTTGATAGGGATCGGCGATGTCGCGGATGCGTTTTTTGATTTCGCCGGAGGTGCGGTCGAGGAAGACGAGTTCGTTGGAGGCGGCATTCGCAACGATCAGGAACTTGTCGTCGGGGGTGGCGAGGAGGTGGTGGGGCTCTTTGCCGATGCGGAAGCGCTTGGTTTCTTTGCGGGTCTTTTGGTCGATTAAGGAGATCATTTCGTCACCGGAGTTTAAGACGACGACGAGCTGGGCAGGTAGGGAAAGGGGGAGAGTGGCGAGGAGGAGTGCGGCGTGGCGGATGGGGAATCGCATGCTTCCTTCGCAGGGTACCATGGGGGATCCTTAACCCAAGAGCCTCAGCTGATGAGTTACCCTATGAAGGATGTTTCTTTGCCAAATTCAGGGTCGGTTTTTGGCCAGAGTCGTGATCTCGGGACTAGCGTTTTTCGGCCCTTCGTTATACGGTGCTGCGCTTGATTGCTCCCAGGATGTTCGCTGCTCGGCACTGAAGTCCTTTTTCAAAAAGCACGGCAGTCCGCTGCATTCTCAGGCGGTGGCATTTTTGGAGGCGGCTGACCAGCACAAGCTGGATTGGCGGCTTTTACCCGGCATCGCGATGGTGGAGACGAGCGGAGGAAAGCACGGGCGGCCGAACAATGTATTCGGTTGGAACTCCGGCCGGACCGCATTTAAATCGGTCGAGGCCGGGATTCAATATGTGGCGGGCCGATTTGCGATTTCGCCGATCTACCGGGGCCGGACCACCTTGGGG
>JANODS010000595.1:0-1700 GCA_031412835.1 Acidobacteriota bacterium
CGCACATCGAAATCCGAACTCCCCCGGTTCGCCCCCGCTCCCCCCGTGCCAAAAATCGCCGGATTAAAGCTCACATTCTCCGACGCCGTATCAATCGCATGCGCCCAAGTATACGAACCCAGCAACTGCAAGCCCCGCCGCAACGGCTGCCGAAACTGCGTCTGCCACGAATGGAAATCCGAATCCGCATCCGCCCGCAGCACGCTAAACCCGCGGAACAGCGATCCCCGCGTCCCCGCGTACGAATCCCGCCGCTGCAACTGCCGCCCCATCGCCCCCACGTACGACATCGTCAGCACCCGCCCGTTCCCTAGTCCCTGGTCCACCGTCACGTTATACTGCGCCGTCCGCGACAGCCGATATCCATTCTCAAACGCGGCCACATCGTCGTACGGAGGCTGTGTCGATATCGGCAGCGGCGCCGCCTGCGCCTCCGGCAGCGGGATCACCGTTCCCGCCAACCGGCGCGTCCGGCGATACGGCGGATTCGAACTCAAACTCTGCAACCCGCCCAACGGCAGGTCATAAAACAAACCCACCCCCGCTCGTAAGGTCGTCTCCCAACCGCGGTTCTGCCGCAGTTGATACGTCACGCCCAACCGCGGCGCCAACGCGTTCCACTGCGTCGCAAACAGCGGAGCACCCGGTGCCGAAAGCCGCGCCGTCAGCGGGTCCGCCGTCGTCGCCGTGTACAGCGGCTGATTCACGCCCCGCAACGCCGGATTAATCTCCCAGCGCACCCCGAAAGTCATCGACAGCCGCCCTGTCGGCCGCCACGTATCCTGCGCAAACAACGACGTGTTATGAATCACCGCCCGTAGATTCTCAAACGCCGTCAAAATCGTCGTCGCCGTCCGGCCGTTCAGAATCCCCACCGGTCCCTGCAACCCGACATACACCCCAAACTGCTGATACAACGGCGACTGAATGTCCGGTCGCAACTGTCGATAGTCCCCGCCAAACTTCAACTGATGCCGACCCACCATCGCCGAAAAACTATCCACCACGTTCCATTGCCGCTGCGCATTCGCCGCCAGCGAGCCCACCGCAAACCCCTTCAATCCCTGCGGTAAAATCCCCACGCTTCCCGTCTCCGGGCTCGCGAACGTCGGAAACAGTTGCGCCGCCGTCAACGGCTTGGCCCCGCCCAAGTCATCCATCACCGCGCTGAACGCCCCTTTGTTCTGGCTCCAATTCACCCGTACTTCATGAATCAAATGTGCTGTAAACGCCTGCGTCGAACCCAACGTAACCATCCGCGAATCGCTTAAATTCCGGCTCACATTGTTCACGCTCAAATCGTACGATTGAAAACTTCCCCGGTTCCCCGTCTCCGAAGGCGCTTCCACAAACCGCCCCCACACCGATACCTTATTCGACAGCCGATGGTCCAGCCGCACCCCGGTCGAATTCAACGACGAAGGGTTCGAATACGTCGCCGCGAACCGCCCAAATCCGCCTCCCAAGTCCCCCTGGTTCGGAATCGGAAACGCCTCCACCAGCGCCCGGTTCCCCGGCGAAGCCTGCGCCCGCGCCGCCAAAGTCGGATAGGCGTCCGAAGCAAACGGCGGCTGTCGCAACCGCAGCCCTTCATACGAAACAAAGAAAAACGTCCGGTTCTTCCCGCTGTACAAACCCGGCAGCAACACCGGCCCACCCATCACCCCGCCAAAATTGTTCTGCCGAATCGGTGCCCGCCG
>JANODS010000596.1:0-1741 GCA_031412835.1 Acidobacteriota bacterium
GGGATGCGCAGCGGATGGCCGGGGAGACTCCGGTGGTGTCGTTCATCCATGGTTATGGTCCGGTGAAGGACTTCGCGCGACGGCTGCAGATTGGTCGGGCAGCGTCGAAGCATGGGGTTTGGATCAACCGGTATGAGTATCTGCGGAACGAGAAGATTGCCGGACTACGGGAGAATGTGTAGCGGGATCTACTGGTTCGCTTTTGGTCTGGTGGCCGCTTTTTGGACGATTCGTTACAGACGAAAACGGGCCATGATTTTCCTAAGTTGTTTTTTTACAGTTAGTTGCGTCGCGCGGTCGGTCCATGTCCGGCTAGGTTCGCTTTTGGCCTAGCGTGGCGCACGAGTTTTACGATTTGCGGGCGCACCCGAGCCCCGTTTTCCGAGTTTTCGTAGAGCGAATGACTCGGGTAGGATAAGCATAAGCTATTTATTTACAGTTAGTTACGCTGATGGATAGGCCGATTCAGTCTGGGTTCGTTTTTTGGTTCAGCTGCTTTTTAGGCGGCCAGTGGAGCAGCAATCTTGCGACTCAGCGGAGTCGCGGAGCGATTTGTACGGGTTCGCGTTTCGCTCTGCCCTTGGCTCTTCGAGTTTTTCGTTGAGCGCACAAGTCGGGAAAAATAGCTCTAAGTGACTTTTTTACAGTTGGTTGCGCCGATCAGCGAGCCGATTGAGTCTGGGTTCGTTTTTGGTTCGGCCGCCTTTTAGGCGGCCAGCGGAATCGGCGCGGCGGTCAGTTTTTCGAGCAGTTCGTCGACGTTGTAGCCAGGAGCGATTTCTGCCATAAGTGCTTCATCGAGAAGCATTTCCGCGACCCAACGGGGTAATTTGTAGCTGGGTTCGGTTTTCGCGCGGTCCGCATGAGCGATTGCCTCGGCGACCACCTCAGGGGGCGGCAACGGTTCCTTGGCCACGTTCCGGTCGGCGTCAGAGTTTACTGGTTCCGGCGGAATGAGTCGGAAATCGCGACGGGTTTGTTTGAACAACCTTTGATAGGCGGCGTAGGCGGCCAAGTGCGCCTTTTTCTGCCGTTCGATCGCCCGCCAGACTTTGTCTTTTTGCACGCCGTTGATGAAGCTGAAGAGTTCGAGAGCTTTGTCCGTGAGATCGGGGTAAGCTCGCAACGTTTCGTCGAGGTCATGCTGCCGCGCATAAGTTTCCAATGAGATTGCCCGTTCGACGCTGAAGAGTTCGACGCTCATGTGCCGGAGTAAGGTTTGTTCGCATTCTGACTCGGGTTTGTACTGCCGATAATGGCGCTGGTACAACCTGATGTAGGCCTGACGGCAATCGGTCGAGAGCAGGGCGATGCATTCGGGTAGCTCCTCTTTGAGGACGTCCAAATGCTCCCCGGTGGTGATACCGTTGAGAGCACTGATGTATTTACCGGCTTCCGAAACGGGGCCATTGCTTTTCGCACCGTTTTCCCGGGCGATTTCGGCTCGCCGTGCTTTTTGATCTTCGGTCATGGTGACTCCTTCTTCGCTTTTGTGGAAGCAGAATAGCGCCTGAACGCTGGATTGGGCACAATCGCTTCCGCAGTTTCAATTTATGACGCCGGGAGTACTGGTTCAGATCGAAGTGGATTTCTCGAAATCGATAAGTTATTTATTGTCAGAGCGATGCGGGGAGAAACTTTATTTTTTCACCTTGTGAAGGTCTTGCAAAACTCGGTTCAAACCCTCTTGACAGAGTGCGAAGAAATGTGAAAGATAGCGAGTTTATTGGCTTTTTTAAGT
>JANODS010000597.1:0-2257 GCA_031412835.1 Acidobacteriota bacterium
GGCCTCGACCTCTGACGAAACGTTCTCCCCCAAGTGGTCGAGCGCCACAAAAATACCTCGATCCGCCAACTGACGGTTGACCGCCATCCCGTCCTCGAGCGTATTGCCGGCCACAAACCGCTTCGTCAGCGAAGCCGCGGAAGGGGAGGTCTCGAAGTAGTGGCGCAGCGAGCGATTGCGAGAAAGAAAGAGGAAAAAGCTTCGCAGCATGAAGAGATTACCTTTCGTCGACAGGAAGGCCGAGGGCGTGCATCAGTGCCAACCCGTTACTACCCGGCACAACTCCCGGCATCATCCGATAGTCGAAGTGGATTTTACCGTCTATCAGAGAGTCAGCAAAGTGAACCTGGCGAGCCTGGGAAACTTCGGCCAGCGCCAAATCGTGCGTCGTCACCAAACCAATCGCGCCCCGTTCCCGCAGGCCGCGTAGAACACCTTCAGCGCCGATTCGACGGTCCCGCGAGTTCGTGCCACTCAGCAGCTCATCCAACAGAAACAGGGTCGGCTCGCCGGAATCCGCCAGCGCAAGAATGTCGCGCAGCCGCGTGATTTCGGCAAAAAACCGCGACGCACCTTCCTGCAGCGAATCATGCGTCGAAATCGAGGCACCCACCACTAAACGCGACAGACGAAGTCGTCGAGCGGCCACCGGAGCCCCGGCGTGAGCCATGACGATGGCGAGCCCTAGCGTGCGAAGAAAAGTGCTTTTTCCGCTCATATTGGAGCCGCTGACCAACACGAACGGCTCCGTATGCGAAATCGCCAGGCTATTGGCCACGGCGGTCGCCGGGTTCAACAAGGGATGTCGCAACTCCTCTCCGTCAAACGCCGGGGCCCCTTCCTCCGTCCATTCCGGCCAGACGAAATCAGGGTTTTCAAACGCGAAAGTCGCGAGCGAAAGCAAGGCCTCCATCTCGCCCATCGCGCCCAGCCAGGTGCCGACCATCTTGCCATTCTCGGCCCGCCAGCGGTCGGCGGCGAACGCCAGATGCGTGCCCAGCATCAGCAAAGGGCCGATAATCCGCATGGCCGGATGCTCCCGGGAAGTGATCCACACGGCCAAGTGGGCTAAACGCCGAATCCGAACCGACGGCGGTGGCCCCGACGCCCGGAGCGTGGCCGTAATCGCCTGTAACTTGGCCGAACGGAAGGGCCGGTCTTCGAGCAAAGCCAGCGCGGACGAGAAGACGGCGAGTTCATCGGCGGCCGCCTCCGCGGAGTACAGCGCTTCCAGCACCCGGGGTCGCAACCACATTCCGAACGAAGCCATTCCCCCGATCACGAGCATCGGGATGCTCCAGAGGCCAGTGGCGTTCCCGAGCGCCAAACCGATGGCCAAGGCCCCATTCCAACCGAAGACGAGCCACCGCCAGGAGGCTGGCGGCATCCCGGGCGGTGCCTCCGCCCAGCGCCGCAACGGGGTGGGATGGACGCTCGCCGCCACCGCATCCGAAACCAAATACATCTGCTCGCGAAAGTCGACATCGGCCGCTAGCTCTCGAACGGCCTCCTCCCGCTGTTGCAGTTCGGCCACCGACGCCGGGCGCAGCAGCCAATCGGCCAACGTCGATTCGCCCATCCGGGTCCGCGCCCGATTCATCCACTGGAACAGGTTGCCAGCACCGAACAGGTCAAGATCGCCCGCGTAGAGATGGCCCGCTGGCTGCCAAGCCGCCCCGTCGCTCCCGACTCCCATCCACTTCCGATCCAGCCGGGCAATCCCCAGTTCGAAGTAACGAACGCTGCTCGCCGCGCGGTCCCGCCGCTGTAACACCCGCGTGTGAAAGTTTGCCGCCACCACGAAAAGTCCGATGGGGAACAGCAACAGCCAAGGCGACCACGCGGCCAGATAGAGGGTCTGCCAGGCGATGTAACCGAACAGAGCCACCAATCCCAGCCGGAGATATCCGAACTGTTCATGCCGTTTGATCGCTACCGATAGGGTGCGCTGCCGTTCGGCCAGCGCGGACTGATACATTTCCAGGGGAGAGTTCACTCAACCATCAGTATCGCTTGGAATGATGCCGTTCCATTTTCGCCTTTGCCTGCCCGGATCTGGCTCGCTCGGCCTACACCATCACGAGCGCATAGCTCGCGTAACCAAGCAGCGCCCCGAGAATCGAACCCACCACCACGTCGCTCAGAAAGTGCATGCCCAGCAGAATCCGCGAAGCCGCAATCGCCACCGCAAAAAGGCTCAGCCCCGGTGCCAGACCCGGGTAGCCCAAGCCCACCGGAACACAGATCGCAAACGCCG
>JANODS010000598.1:0-1767 GCA_031412835.1 Acidobacteriota bacterium
CGATGCTCCTCCTCCTGGCTTTTGCCGAAGTCCTGCTCTGGGAAACGCAGGTCGTTCCCCCCCACCAGATCCGTCACGCGGTCCGGCTGCAACTCGCCGACCAAAGAGATCTCACTCGCCATGGTACCGTCGTGATCGGTCATCGTGGACACTCGATTACGAGCGCGCGGGCGCGGTCGCTATCGCCCTCCGGCGAGGTGGTCGAACTGCCGGCGGCGGCGTTTCTGGACGACCTGGAAACTCTCTCCTTCGTTCTTCCCGCGCTCGTTCCGGGCAGTCGGATCGAGTATGAATATACCGAAACTTACGCCGAGCCGATTTCGCTTCCGCTCTCGATTCCGCTCCAACGCGAATTACCCGTTCGCCGTCGGGCGGTTTCGTACCCGCCTTCGTGGCAGCCTCACTTTTTCCATTGCGACGCCTGCTTTACGGACTTGCCAGCAATCTCGGGTGCCCCGACCGCCTATCTGCTTCTGACGGCGCGGTCTTCCCAATCGCCGGACGACTTCTGGCGCTTGTATTCGGCCGAGCTTGCCGCGGTGTTTGAGCGGGAGCTATCGCCGGTTCCGGCCCGGCCGGAGAGCGACTTAACGGCCCTCGCCGAGTACTGCCGAACGCGGATCAAGAACAGTTTGTATCGGACGGACAATCTCTTGGCGACGGACCGCATCGAGCCGAATCCCACCCCGGCGGACACGCTGCGCCGCGGTATTGGTACCTCCCACGAAATCAATCTTCTGTTTGCGGCGTTGGCCCGCGCGGCTGGTCACACGGTGTTTTATGTTCGGGTTGGCACGCCCGATTTTCGTCGCGAGATTCTCGATCCGGCGCAACTGCCTAACGAAGTCGTGGCCGTCCAAGTGCCGACCGGCTACGCGTACTTCAATCCCGGCGTTCCGTATCTTTCGGCCGGACTGCTTGATGCCGACGAGGAGGGGCAAATTGCCTTATTGGCTGGGAAGGATGGCCCGGTTTTCGTGGCTCTTCCCCGGTCAGCACCGGACCTAAGCCGGACGGAGCGGCAGGCCCGTCTCGCTCTGGCCGCCGACGGGTCTGTGTCTGGCCGCGTCGAAATCACTTATTACGGTCTCGCCGCCGCAGCCCGCAAGCGTAGAGCCGAACGGCAAACTGTGGCGGAGCGGGGGGGCGACATTCGGAACGAATATCCCGGTGCCCAGGTCTCCAAGATCTCGCTCAAAAACATCGCCACGCCCGCCGCTCCGGTCCATATCGAGTTCGACATCTACGTTCCCGACTACGCGGAACGCTCTCATCGGCGCCTCTTTTTACCGAGAAATTTCTTCGGTGCGAGGGCCGTCTTCACGCTGCCTCCCGGTCACGTTTACGAATCCGAGGTCGGCGACATCCTGCCGATTCGGAGGCCGCGCTAGATGATCGCGCTGCTCCTGCTCGCGACCTGGTTTCAGGAGATCGCAGCCGCTCCCTCGCCGGTTGGTTCGCCCGCTCACGTCTTGCTCCGCGAGGAATCCGTCGTGGCGGAAGCTTCGGGGCGCCAGACTACGACCACGCGCGCGGTGATTCGCATTCTCACGGCTGAAGGATCGACAGCGGCCCGCAGCGGGGTCGTCTACGACGCGTCCAGTGCCCACGTCGTTTCGTTTCGGGCTTGGCTCCTCTCTCCCTCCGGCGACCCATACGAGTTTTCGTCGGCCGAATTCAAGGACCGAGCGGTGAATCAAGGCGAGCTTCACTCCTCGCTTTGGCAGCGGACGATCTCGGTGGCGGCCGAACCCGGCAGCGTGTTTG
>JANODS010000599.1:0-3409 GCA_031412835.1 Acidobacteriota bacterium
GGCCGTTACTACGCCATGGACCGCGACAAACGCTGGGAACGCGTCGAACAAGCCTTCCGCACCGTCGTCCTGGGCGATGGCGAAAAAGCCCCCACCGCCGCCGCCGCCGTCCAGCAAAGCTACGAACGCGGCACCACCGACGAGTTCGTCCTCCCCACCGTCGTTGGCGAAGGCGCTCCCATGCGCGATGACGACGCCGTCTTCTTCTTCAACTACCGCGCCGACCGCGGCCGCGAACTCACCCAAGCCATCATGGACCCGGCCTTCGAACCCATCTCCCGTTCGCTCGCCCCCAAAAACCTCCACTACGTCACGATGACCCAGTACGACAAAAACTATGCCGCCTGGGGCATCCCGCACGTCATCCCCGTCGAAACCCCGTCCAACATTCTCGGTGCCGTCCTCGAGCAACACAACCTCCGAAACCTCCGCTGCGCCGAGACCGAGAAGTACCCGCACGTGACCTTCTTCTTCAACGGCGGCATCGAAAAGCCGTTCTCCACCGAAGAGCGCGCCATGGTCGCCTCTCCCAAAGTCGCGACTTACGATCTGGCCCCCGAAATGTCCGCCCAGGGCGTCTGCGACATCGTCAAAAAAGCGCTCACCGACTCGACCTTCGACGTCATCGTCGTCAACTTCGCCAACCCCGACATGGTCGGTCACTCCGGCCAACTAGAACCTGCCATCCGCGCCTGTGAAAAGGTCGACGATTGCCTCGGGCAGCTCTGGCCGTTGATCCAACAGCGCAACGCCGCCTGGATCGTCACCGCCGACCACGGCAACGCCGAAACCATGATCGACCCCATCACCGGCGGTCCCCACACCTATCACACGACCAACCCCGTGCCCTTGATCCTGGCCAGCGACGGCATGCAGCCCCTCCGGTCCGGTGGAAGCCTCCGGGACATAGCGCCCACCATACTCGGCCTCCTCGGCGTCGAAAAGTCGCTGGAAATGACGGGAATCGATCTCCGCATTCTATAATCCGGTAGTGCCTTCGCCTTCCTTCCTAACCCGTCTCACGGAGCAGCATCGCTTCAAGTATTACGACCTCTGTTTGTCGTTCTTCGTCGTCGTGCTGCTCATCTCCAATCTCGTCGCCCCGAAGATCTGCCAAATCGGCCCGTTCACTCTATCCGGAGCCCAACTCCTCTTCCCTCTGACCTACATCTTCGGCGATATCTTCACTGAGGTGTACGGCTATGCCGGCTCCCGCCGCGCCATCTGGCACGGCTTTCTCGCGCAGACCCTGCTGACGGTTCTCGCCATGATCATTGTCACTCTTCCCCCCGCTCCGGGCTGGGGAAACCAAGCCGCGTTTGAGACCGTCTTCGGCTTCCTCCCGCGCCTCGTCCTCGCGAGTCTCATCGCCTTCTGGTGCGGCGAATTCGCCAACTCCTTCGTCATGGCCAAAATGAAAATCATCACGAAGGGAGAAAAGCTCTGGGCCCGCACCATCGCCTCCACCGCTGCCGGGCAACTCGTCGACACCGTCATCGTGATGGTGATCGGCTTCGGCGGAACCATGCCCTGGGATGTAATCTACAACCTGATCTGGTCCGGCTACTTAGTCAAAGTAGCCTACGAAGCCCTCGCCACCCCGCTCACCTACCTCGTCGTCAACACACTCAAAAAGGCCGAAGGCGTCGACCTCTACGACACCGACACCGACTTCAATCCATTCGTCCGCATGAGCTAACCCCATGCTAAACCTCGTCCGCTTGCCTCTCGCGTTGGCGCTCTGTCTACCCCTAGCCGCCCAGGACGGCCTCTTCGACGCCCACGGCGACCTCGGGCTTACCCCGAAGCCCGGCACCTCCGTCTATCAACCCATCCCCGCCGAATATCACATCTCCGGCGGCGGTGCCAACGTCTGGGGCACCCAGGACGCCTTCCACTTCCTCTGGCGCCGCGTCTCCGGCGATGTCACCCTCCAAGCCGACGTCCGCTTCCTCGGCCCCGGTGTCAACGCCCACCGCAAGGCCATGCTCATGCTCCGCCAGGATCTTGACGCCGACTCCGTCTATGCCGACGTCGCCGTCCATGGCGACGGCCTCACCTCCCTCCAATACCGAGCAGTCAAAGGCGGTCCCACCGCCGAAATCCGTTCCCCGGCTAAAGGCCCCCTCCGCCTCCGCCTCGAACGCCAAGGCGATCAACTCACCATCATTGCCGGGTCGTCCGTCGGACCCCTCACCCTCAAACTCACCGACCCCGCCTACCTCGGCCTCGGAGTCGGCTCGCACGACGCGAACGTCCTCGAAACCGCCGTCTTCTCGAACGTCACCCTCCAAGGCCCCAAGCTTGAACCCCGGCCCCTCTACCGCAGCCGGATCATGATCCACGATCTCTCGACAAGAAAGAGCACCCAAATCCACGAAGCCCGCGGCGTCATCGAGGCCCCCAACTGGTCCCGCGACGGCAAGTTTCTCCTCGTCAACGCCAACGGCCAGCTTCTTCGCCTCCCCCTCACCGGCGGCCCGCTCGAAGCCATCAACCTCCAAGGCGACTACCGCTGCAACAACGATCACGACTTTTCCCGCGACGGTCGCCAAATCGCCTTCTCCGCCTCCAGTCCCACCTCTCGCCAATCGCAGGTCTACCTCGCCAACGCCGATGGCACCGGCGTCAAACTTCTCACCCCCGCCGCCCCCAGCTACTTCCACGGTTGGTCCCCCGACGCCCAATGGCTCGCCTTCGTCGGCCAGCGCGACGGCAAATTCGAACTCTTCCGCGTCTCCGCCCAAGGCGGCCCCGAACAACGCTTAACCTCCGCCGGGGCCTACGATGACGGTCCCGAATACACCCCCGACGGCAAGTGGATCTACTTCAATTCCAACCGCGGCGGCGACTGGAACCTCTGGCGCATCCCGCCCACCGGTGCCGGCCCGAACGATTCCCTGGCCCAGAAAATCACGAGCGATGAACTCGAGGACTGGTTCCCCCATTTCTCCCCTAACGGCAAGCAAATGCTCTTTCTCTCTTTCCCAAAAGGCACCGTCGGCCACAACGGCAAAATGCCCGGCATGAAGCTCCGTCTCATGAAAACACCGAAAGGAAAACCAGGACCCATCAAAGACATCGTCACCTTCTTCGGCGGCCAAGGAACCATTAACGTCAACTCCTGGGCCCCCGATTCGAAACGCTTCGCCTACGTCGTCTACGAGCCCCTGTTATGACAATCACCGAAAAAATCAGATCCTTGAAGCCGCGGGACTTTAAGTTCAACTCCGCGCCGTCGCCCTCCGTCAAGCGTCAACTCGAGGCGCTTCTCGGCTAATGGCGGATCGGGAACCAGAGGACTGGCTTCTCGAGGAGTATTTTGCGCTGCCCCCTCATATTCAAAGAGTAGTCATCGACACCCTTCGGCGAGCACAGGGCGAAAGCAAGGTCTTCGCCGCCGACTGGA
>JANODS010000600.1:0-2263 GCA_031412835.1 Acidobacteriota bacterium
AGTGCCCGAGCGTTTCGGCACTCCAAGTTCGCGCGGTCCGCGCTCCGAATCCGTCGGGACCGTCGCCCATCCGAAGCTCCTACTCTTTCTCCCGCTCCGCATCCGCTCCGCAACCGCTGAGCACTTCTGGCTCATCACGTCCTCGGGGGTCACCCAAATCCGGCCAATGATGGTCACCTGAAAACCGGCCAATAGAGCGACGAGCCAGGACATTGAAATGGCGGGGGATTACCCTCCGTAATTGTGAGCAATGTCTTGACTGAAGAAAAGAAGCAACAAGTGCTTACGCTGGGCCGCTTAGGCTGGTCCCTGCGTCGCATCGAGAAACAAACCGGAGTTCGCCGCGAAACCGCAGCCACCTACCTGAAGGCCGCCGGAATCCCGCTGCGTCCCCCCGGAGCCTGGGGCAAACGCGCCCCACCAAAACCGGCCAATGAGGTGACCACCGACTCCGGCCCCAACTCCCCCGCCGAACAAACGCCAAAACCGGCCAATCCGGTGACCACCGACCCCGCCGCCTCCGCCAGCGCCTGCCAACCCTACCGCGAGTTCATCGAGCAAGCCCTCCTGGTCGGTCGCAACGCCATGTCGATCTGGCAAGATCTGGTCGATCTCCACGGTTTCACCGGTGCCTACGAAACCGTCAAACGCTTCGTCCGCAAGCAGCGCGGCACACAAACCCCGGAAGCCCGCGCCGTCATCCTCACCGCCCCAGGCGAAGAAGCCCAGGTCGACTACGGCTCCGGCCCGCTGGTTCGCGATCCGATCTCGAGCAAATACCGCCGCACCCGGCTCTTCGTCTTTACCCTCGGATTCAGCCGCAAATGCGTCCGTCTGCTCTGCTTCCAATCCAGCTCGCAGATCTGGGCCGAACTGCACGAAACCGCCTTCGGTCGCCTCGGTGGCACCACCAAATACGTCGTGCTCGACAACCTCACCGAAGGCGTTCTAAGTCCCGATATCTACGATCCCCTCATCAACCCTCTTTTCCGCGACGTGCTCGCCCACTACAACGTCGTCGCCATGCCCTGTCGCGTCCGCGATCCAGACCGCAAAGGCAAGGTCGAGCGTGGAGTCGGTCACGCCAAGCAAACGCCGCTGAAAGGAAAGCGTTTCGAGTCCCTGGCCGAGGGGCAGGCCTACCTCGATCATTGGGAAGAACGCTGGGCCGACACCCGCATCCACGGAACCACCAAACGTCAGGTTTCGGTCATGTTCGCCGAGGAAAAGCCTGCCCTGCAGCCCTTGCCCCTCGAGCCGTTTCGCTACTACCAATCCGGTGACCGCTCGGTGCATCTGGACGGGTGCGTGGAAGTCGAGGCCGCCTACTACAGCGCGCCGCCGGGATGGATCAGCCGCCGGGTGCGCGTGCAGTGGGACGGTATTCATGTGCGCCTGCTGGACCCCAAAACCGGCCAGCTTCTGCGCGAACATCTGCGTCAGGAGCGCGGCCGGCATCGCATTCAGGAGGCGGATCGCCCGTCGCGGACGCCGACTGGAACCGTGCAACTCCTGGCCCGCGCCGCGAAAGAAGGGCCCCATATCGGAGCGTTCTGCCAGGTCCTGCACGAGCGGCAAGGCGAGCCCGCCATTCGCCGGATTCTAGGCGTCCTCTCGTTCCATAAAGCGTATGGAGTCGCCCGGGTCGACGAAGCCTGCGCGGCGGCCCTCGACCTGGAAGCTTACGACTACCGTTTCGTGAAGCGTTATCTGGAGCGCGTCTCGCCCCTCCAACTCAGCCTGCAACAAGTCGACCCGCTCATCCGGGAGCTGACGCAGTATCGCGACCTGATCGAAGAACGAACCAAGGAACCCAACCCATGAACATAACTGAACTGGAACTCTCTCTACGCCAGCTCCGCCTCGGCGGAATGGCCGCCGTCCTGGAGACCCGTCTGCGCCAGGCGCAAGCCGAACCGATGGCACCGATCGACCTGCTATCGTGTCTGGTCTCTGACGAGCTGACGCGGCGTTCGGATCGCCTTCTGGAGCGTCGCCGAAAAGAAGCTTGCTTCCGTGACGCCAATCGCACGCTGGACAACTTTGACTTTGCTTTCAACCCGAAGATGAACCGCGGTATGGTGTTCGATCTGGCGACGTGTCGATTCGTTGACCGGCGCGAAGACGCTCTGTTTCTAGGGCCAGGCGGGGCGGGTAAGAGTCACCTCGCGCAAGCCATTGGTCATGCGGCGATCCTGCAAGGGCATCGTGTGCTGTATCGCGAAGCGCATGTGCTGTTGGAGGAATTAGCCGACGCGGTGGT
>JANODS010000601.1:0-2712 GCA_031412835.1 Acidobacteriota bacterium
GACGAAGTTGCCGTTGGTGATGTCCACCTGACCGCCGCCGAAATTGACGCAGTAGATGCCCTTGGGCACCGACCGAATGATGTCGCCGGGATCGCTTTCGCCGGCCAGCATAAAGGTGTTGGTCATGCGGGGCATGGGGATGTGTTGATAGTTTTCGCGGCGGCCGGAGCCGGTGGACTGGGTGCCGGTGAGGCGGGCGGAGAGATGGTCCGTAAGGTAGCCGCGGAGGATGCCGTTTTCGATGAGGACATTTTGGCGGGTGGGGTTGGCTTCGTCGTCGACGTTGAGGGAGCCGCGACGGCTATCGATGGTGCCATCGTCGATGACGGTGCAGAGCTCCGACGCGACTTTTTGCCCGATGCGGCCGGAAAAGGCGGAGGTTCCTTTGCGGGTGAAATCGGCTTCGAGACCGTGGCCGACGGCTTCGTGGAGGAGCACGCCGGGCCAGCCGGGGCCGAGGACGACGACGGATTCCCCGGCGGGGGCTTCGACGGCGCTGAGCTGGACGATGGCTTGGCGGACGGCTTCGAGGGCGTAGGCTTCTGGCGAGTTTGCGCCGGTGAAGAAATCGAGGCCAACGCGGCCACCGCCGCCGGAGTAGCCTTGCTGGGGGGTGCCTTCGCCCTCGCGGGCGAGGATGCTGACGTTGAGGCGGGCCATGGGTTGGCGGTCGAAGCTGAGTTTGCCATCGGAGGTGGCAACGAGGACATGGCGGAGGGAGTCGGCGTAGGAGGCTTGGACTTGGATGACGCGAGGATCTTTCAAGCGAGCGGCGGCGTCGGCTCGTTTGACGAAGAGGACGCGTTCTTCGAGGGGTTGGTCGATGGGGGCGCGGAGGACGGGGTAGAGATCGTGTTGGAGGGAGGGGGTGAGGCCGACGGTATCGACTTTGGAGGGGGAGTCGGCGATGCAGGCGGCGGTGGCGGCGGCTTTGAGGATTTTGGCGGGGCTGAGGTCATCGGAGTAGGCGTAGCCGGTGCGTTCTCCGCTGATGACGCGGACGCCGACCCCGAGGGAGACGCCTTGGGTGGCTGACTTGACGATGGCTTCGTCGATGGAGATAGAGGAGGTGGCGAGGTATTCGAAGTAGAGGTCGGCGTAGTCGGCGCCGCGGGAAAGAGCCTCGCCGAGGTAGCGATCGAGGTCGCGTTCTGAGATACCGAATTTTTGCCCGAAGAAGGAGCTGGAAAGACCCATGCTTCTAGGGTAACGGGTTAGGACTCCATAGCGTTAACGCGGCTGGCGATGAGGAGCTGGAGATCGGCCATGTTGAGGGCGACGCGTTCTTTTTGGCGCGGGGCGAGTTGTGCATGGAATTCTTCGAGCGCGTTGGGGGAGGGGGGATCGGGGAGGGGCCGGTTGGCGACGGCAAAGCCAAGGAGATCGGCACCGCGGGAGGCGAAATGGGTGAGGCCGAGGAGGGTGAAGGGGGGTTGGGTGAGGGGGGCGTGGTGGAGGCGCATAACCTCTCCCATGAAGGCGGGAAGGTTCCAAACACCGGCGAGGAAGCCACCGGCTTCGCAGTGGTCGACGCCGTAGTAGGTGCGTTCGAGTTCGATGACGGGGGTGCCGGTGGAGGCGGCTTCGTCGAGCAGGGTGAGGTAGCGGGCGGGGGCCATGGCGATGAGGCCGAGGGCTCCGAGATCGTGGAGGATGCCGGCGGTGTAGGCTTCGGCACCGTCGGCTTGGGTCCAATTGGCGAGTTCGTCGGCGAGGACGGCGACGGCGAGGCTGTGGCGCCAGGCGCGCTGGAGGGCGGGGATTTGAAGGGCGTTGCCGAGGTAGTTTTTGATGGCGACGGTGCAGGCGAGGGCTTTGGTGCGTTCGAGGCCGAGGAAGGCGATGGCTTGGAGGACGCTGCGGACTTCCGAGCGGAGGCCGAACATGGAGGAGTTGGCGATGCGGAGGACTTCGGCGGTGAGGACGCCATCGGAGGAGATGAGCGTGCCGACGGCTTTGAGATCGAGGTCGGGGCGGCCCATCATGGCGAGGAGGCGCGTGGAGACGGTGGGCAGAGCGGGGAGATTCTGCAGCATCTGGGGGACGTCGGTGATGAGCGAATTGCTACTTGAAAGCCGGGGGTCGATTGGTGGCATCTGAGGGGCTTATCGGCCCATCGAGCCGGGGCACTACGAAATTTTCAAGGAGACGGGGGGAGAGGTTAGTAGACCGCGCCAGAGGTCGGGATAGACGCCGGATTTTTTAGTTTCCGAATCGACCCAGCGATTTTGCTGGTGATTGAGGGCGGCGGTGACTTGGTAGAGGCCTTTGGGTTCGTCGGCCCAATCGAAGACGAACTGGCCCCAGCGGAGAACGTCGTCGGCGAGGGTGGCTTCGAGGAGGAGGACGGTGGAGCGGGGGGGAAGGGTCTGGAAGATGGACTGGTGGGGGGTGGGGTCGAACTTAGCGTTGGCGCGGCGGTCGGTGGGTTTGAGGGGGCCGTGGGGGCCGGTGATTTTGAGGGTGACGGGTTGGAGGCGGGGGTCGTGGAAGTATTTTTGGGGTGTGGAGGAGTTGTTACGGAGGGAGGCGCGGAGGGTTTGTTGGTCGAGTTGGAGGAGGAGGGAGAAGACGGGTTTAGGTGGTTCGGCGGTTAAAAGGGTAGGCATAAGGAGGAGGGCTCGGCGGGTCATAAATTTGTGAACTCCCGGAGACGGGGGGAGTGGGGTTTGCGGCTGTACTGGCGGTAGCGGAAGCCGGAGGCGGTTTCGA
>JANODS010000602.1:0-1962 GCA_031412835.1 Acidobacteriota bacterium
TCGCCGGACGGGAAGCGGGTGGTGTATGCGGAGCCCAGGCAGATTTGGGTGGCACCGGCGGCGGGGGGGGCGACCGGTGGGGCTGTTGGCGAAGGACTATCCGAACGCGGTGCTATCGGTAAGTTGGTCGCCTTCGGGGGACTGGATCGCGTTTGCGGAGGGGTTCAATGGGCGCGCGAGACTGCGGAAGGTATCGGCGAGCGGGGGGGCGGTGCCGGTGGAGGTGAAGAGCGGGCCGGTGATGCGGCCGATGGTGAGTTGGTCGGCGGACGGGAAGTGGCTGGCGTATCCGGGGCCGGACGGGATCCATGTGGTGAGCCCGGAGGGGGGAGAGGATCGGCTGGTTTCGAAGGGCGGGGCGATGGCTTTGCAATTTGGGAGGAAGGGGCAGGTGCTTTATACGTTGGGTCGGACGGAGGACGAGCGGAGCGTGCTGACGAGCCTGGACGTGGCGACGGGGCGGGAGATACGGACGGTGACGGCGCAACTGGACGGGAAGACGACGCCGCGGAGTTTTAGCCCATCGCCGGACGGGGTGCGGTTTTTGATTGAGGTTTTGCGGCCGAATTCGGATTTGTGGCTGATTGAGGGGATTCCGCAGCCGACGACGGGATTGGCGCGGCTATGGACGAGGTGGTTGCCGCCTCCTCCGGCGGGCATGCCGGGAGAGGGCGAGTTTGGGCCGCCGGGGCCGCCGGAACGGTAGTTGGACCAGAAGGTTCTCATTCTCCCGTTTCAGGCCTCAATCCCGGCAAGTCATTCCTTTTAAGGTAAGTTAGGTGCGATTCCGGGTGACCTCGCTTCCGGTTCGTTTTCTGCTCGGTCGGCCCCGGCTCAGTATTTCCTCGACGATTTCACTTGGCGGGCGCACGCAAGCGGGAAGGTGGGGCTCGATGCCCCGCCTTCCCGCAGCCTGAGGCCGGTGCGCTTCCGGAAGCAGCCAATGGGGGCTGAGGAGCCTACTCGTCCGGACGAGAAGTGAGTTTGTTCGGGCTGCCGACGGATATCGAGCGCCTAGCGGACTCGGACCGAGGCACGGGTAGAGACACTATGGGTGGCTAAGGACATTATGCGGCAGTTCGAATTCCGGTTCGTGTTTGGCTTGGTCGGCCAAACCGAGCATTTCTTCGACGACTGCGCGGTGGAGGAGCACCGTTTCGACCATTTTGCGGTCGGCGGAGAATTCTTGCGACGAGATTTGCGGAATACTCGCCGCTATGCCGCGATGGGAATCTTCTTACGGCCGAACCGGGCCAGCAATTCGTCACACTCGTAGTCCGGAGCGACAAGCTCCATAACTTCCACATTTTCCAACAGGTTAAGTACGTAAGCGGGCAGTTCGAATTCCGGTTCGTTTTTGGCTTGGTCGGCCATTCCGAGCATTTCGTCGACGGCTTCGGGGCTGGGAAGGAGCGGTTCGATCATTCTGCTGTCAGCGGAGATATCGATGGGCTCCGGCGGCTGCATTGGGAAATTCTTGCGGAGTTGGATCAGATTTCTCTGGAGCGAGTTGTAGGCATTCAGGTGCCCTTTTTTCTTCCGTTCGACGAAGCGGTGCGTCTTGTCTTCGCCCGCGGCGGCCCGGTGGAAGCCTTGGAGAAGTTGTTCGGCTTGGCTGACCTCGGGGTGCTCACGGAGAACGCTATCAAGATTTCTCTGCATGGCCAACGTTTCGACTTCGCTGAGGCGTTGGAATTCGAACAGTTCGCAGGACATCTGGCGGACGACGGAATGTTCGCACTCGGAATCTGGCTTGTATTGCTTGAGGTGCTTTTGATGCAGTCTGACGAAGGATCCGCGGTCGTCGGACGAGTATAAGATGTCGCATTCGGGGAAGATTTCTTTGTGCACTTTGACGTGCTTTCCGGAGGCAATTGCGTTCATAGAGCTGGCGTACTTGCCCAAGGGTGAGATGGGGCCGCAACTTTTGCGCCCGTTCTCGCGGGCCAATTCGGCGCGCCG
>JANODS010000603.1:0-7162 GCA_031412835.1 Acidobacteriota bacterium
GCGATCCAGCTCTTCGAGGAGGCTGGCGGCGAAGAGGTCGGCTCGTTGGGCGAGGTTGCGGGCTTCGGCGGGGCTGCGGTCGCGGGCTTCGCGGGCTAGTTGGGCGAGCGTTCTGACGCGGGTTAGCAGCTCGGTTTGGGCAGGGGAGAGGTTGCGGTTGGCGGAGACGGAGAGGAGGCGGTCGCTCGTGGCGAGGTGGGCATCGGTTTGCTTGAGCAGTTCGGCGCGCTGTTGGGGGGAGAGGACCTCGCCGAGTTGGAGGAGCGGGGCCGGTTCCGGTTCGGGCACCGCGGTCTCGACCGGCGGCGGCGGAGGGGGCGGTGGTTTTTTCTTGCGTGCAATGATCGTGCGTCTGGGGGCAGGCGGGAGCTTGACGGACGGAGGTGGGAGAGGGTTGGCTACAGCTTTCGGGCTGTTCTCGAGCGGCGGGGGCTCGGGGAGAGGCTTTGAAGGCGGCCCCACAGGCGCAAGGGGGCCGGACGGGATGCGGGCGGGAATAGGGGAAGGGGGAGGGGGAACGCGAGTGGACCGGAATGCGCCGCAGGAGGCGAGGGTGAGGGCGAAGAGGAGAAGGGAAGAAATCCTCATTGGGGGGCTGCCGAGTCGGACAGGAAAGCGAGACGGAAGGTGGAGCCGAAGCCGGGTTGGCTGGTCAAATTGATCGCCCCACCCATGAGTTGAACGGCTTGAAATGTTGTTGCCAGGCCGATTCCACTGCCACCGGTTTTAGTGGTGAAGTAGAGCTGGAAGATTTTTTGGCGGAGATCGTCAGGGATACCGTCACCCTGATCGGATACCTCCACCGTAACAGCGGAGGGAGCGGCGATCAAGCGGAGGAGCAGCGTGCCGCCGGAAGGCATGGCTTCGATGGCGTTGAGGGTGACGTTCATGACGGCCTGTTTGAACAGATCGCGGTCGATGAGGGCGTAGGCATGGGGGGCATTTTGACTGGCGACGATTTGGATGCCGGGGGCGGCGGCGTGGGGGGCGACGAGTTCGGCGATTTCGTTGACGATGGGGACGAGGTCGAGGGATTCGAGCTTGACTTCGACAGGGCGGGTGAAGTTGAGGAAGCCTTTGACGACGCGGTCGAGGCGGGAGATTTCGCGGGCGATGATCTCGGCTTCGGTCTGCGCGTCGACGTCTTCAGCGGGGAGGCGGGAGCGGAGCACTTCGAGATGGATGGCGATGGCATTCAAGGGGTTTTTGATTTCGTGGGCGACGCCGCCGGTGATGCGGTTAATAGCGGCGAGGCGGGCGGAGAGGTCGAGATGGGAGGCGAGTTGCTGGCGGGATTCGGCGTCGCGGAGGGTGACGAGGAGGCGTCCATCGGACCAGTCGAGACTGAGGAGAAAGCGGAGCTGCTCGTGGGTGACGAGGAAATCGGTAAGGGGTTTACGAAACTGGAGGGCGGTTTCGATGGCGGAGCCGATGGCGGTTCTAGGGGGGAATAATTCGGTGACGGACAGGCCGGTGAGTTCAGCGGGAGGGCGGTGGAGGAGGCGTTCCGCGGGGCGGCCGGCGACGAGGAGTTTCAGGCCGCGGTCGAACAGAAGGACGACCGATTCCATCCGTTCGAGGAGTTGTTCGACGTTGCTTTGCATGGCGACGACGTCCTGCCGTGCACCGCGGACTTGTTGATCGAGGATGCCGAGCTTGGATTGGAGAGCCGCGACTTCGGGAGTTTCGGGCATTCCGCGGAGGGGGTCGGCGGAGAACTCGCCGGCGGCGATGCGGTCGATGGTTTCGCCGATGCGGGCGATGGGGCGGAGGATGAGGTTGGAGAAGAAGTAGGCGTAGAGGATGGAGATGGCAAGGGAGATGGCGGAGACGGTGCCGACGCTGATGAGTTCGGGACGGACGGCTTCGGCGATTTGGAGGGAGGAGGTGACGATGCGGATGGTAAAAAGTTCCTGATCCTTGCCGATCTCGCCGAGTGGAATGGCAATGACATAGTCCTGGGACCGTGTAAGAATTTCCACTAAGCGTTGCCAGATCGGTCGTTTTTGCAGGGTGAGGTAGTCGGGCAGGGAGGGTGCGAGACCGCCGGCGTGGGCGGGGTTGGAGGCGGTGAGGATGCGGAGTTGGTCGTCGGTGAGGTAGATATCGGCCACGAGTTTGGAGTTGGCGACGGCTTTGACGAGGAGTTCCGAGAGTTGCTGATCTTGCCGGATGATGTTGGTCCAGAGGGCTTTGGTTTGGGCGAAGCCTTTGGGGCGGGGGACGGTGGCGGCGGCGCGGGCGGCGATGCGGTCGAGGAGGAAGTCGCGGATTTGGGCGGCGTTGGTGAGGGCGCGTTCCTGGACGCTGGAGAAGGTTTGTTCGAGGGTGCGGTGGAGATTGAGGCCGGCGAGGACGAGCACGAGGAGGGTGACGAGGAGAATCGTACCGAAGCGGAGGCGGGCTTTGAGGGAGAAGTGGCGGTAGGCCATGGGGAGCTTAGTTGGGGATTCGGGGGGGGACTTCAGAGGGGTCCATGTCCTTGATCCGGTTGAAGAGCGTTTTTAGGCTGATGCCCAGAATCTCGGCGGTACGGCTTTTATTGCCTTTGGCGAAGTGGAGGGTTTGGATGAGGATTTCGCGTTCGGCGTCGGCGAGGTTGGTGCCGAGGGGGAGGATGATTTGGGAGGTGGGGGAGCGTTGGGGCTGCGGCCGGGCGGGGGCGAGGGAGGCGGGGAGGTGGGCGGGGAGAACGGGGGCATCGGCGGCGAGGATAACGGCGCGTTCGATAGCGTTGCGGAGTTCGCGGACGTTGCCGGGCCAGGGGTGGGCAGTAAGGAGGGCCATGGCTTCGGGGGAAATTTCGGGGACTTGGGTGCGGTGCTTGCGGTTGAGGTCGAGCAAGAGGGCTTGGGCCAGGGCGGGGACGTCGTCGAGGCGGGCGCGGAGGGGGGGGATGGTGATTTCGAACACGTTCAAACGGTAGTAGAGATCTTCGCGAAATTCGTGGCGGCGGATGGCTTCGGGGATGTTCTTGTTCGTGGAGGCGACGACGCGGACATCGACAAGGATTTCGTGTCGGCCACCGAGGCGGCGGACGCGGGAATCTTCGAGGACGCGGAGGAGCTTGGCTTGGGTGGAGACGGGCATGTCGCCAATTTCGTCGAGGAGGAGGGTGCCGTTTTGGGCGAGTTCGAAGCAGCCGGCGCGGCGTTCGACGGCGCCGGTGAAGGCTCCTTTTTCGTGGCCGAAGAGTTCGCTTTCGATGAGTGTTTCCGGCATGGCGGCGCAGTTGAGGGCGACAAAGGGGCCGCCGGAGCGGGGGCTGAGCGAGTGCATAGACCGGGCGACGAGTTCCTTGCCGGTGCCGCTTTCGCCGGTGATGAGGACGGCGGCTTTGCTGGGGGCGACCTGCTCGATGAGCGAGAAGATTTGGCGCATGGAGGCGGATTGGCCGGTCATGTCGCCGAGGGTGCCGTGGCCGGAGAGTTGGCGTTGGAGGCGCTGGGTTTCTTCGGTGAGGCGGCTGTGGGAGACGGCGCGGTCGAGAAGAACGCGGAGGACGGAGGGTTGGATGGGTTTTTCGAGGAACCAGTAGGCACCGAGATCGTGCATGGTGGCGAGGGCGGTTTCGATGTTGCCGAAGGCGGTGAGGACGATGGCTGGGATTTGAATGCCTTCGACGGGGAGGCGGCGGAGGAGCTCAAAGCCGTCCATACGGGGCATTTTGAGATCGGTGATAAGGACGGAGATGGGATCGGCGATGAGCTTGTCGAGAGCTTCCTGGCCGTCGGCGGCGGTGTCGGTGGCGAAGCCCCAACTGCGGATCATGGCGGCGAGGCCGGAGCGCTGGGTTTCTTCGTCGTCGGTGATCAGGATGCGGGCGACGGGGAGCGTCGCGATGATGGCCATGGGGGTGCTGACTCCGTTGCAAGTGCGTTGCCAATGGTTGGCTGTACACTTTCCAGTATGGTTGCTTTGGAGTTGCAAGCTCAGTACGAGGCGTTGGTGGAGCGCGTGGCGGGGGATTCCCGGGCGGGCGCGGGACTACGGGAGCGGTTGACGGAGGACTTGAGCACGGCGCGGGAGCTGGTGAACAGAGTGAATCGGGCGCTGGGGCAGGGGGAGGCTTTGACGGGTTTGTTGGAGGACGGGGAAGGCCTCGTGGATCGGCTGGAGGCGCAGGTGTACTTAATCCAGGAGCTCGGTTTGGAGGCCTTCGTTGCGTCCTCTCGGACTACGACCGCTGAGTAACGACGACCTGGGTTTCGGGGGCGGGGAAGCCGGCGGCGGCGAAGGACTCGCGGATGATGCGGTTGCCGTCGAAGTAGACTTGCCAGTAGTTATCAGTGTGGGTGAAGGGCCGGACGACGAGGACGGGGCCGGACATTGTGAAGGTGCTGATGGCGACTTCGGGGGCGGGGTTCGTCATGACGTTCGGAATGGTGGCCAGCTTGGCTCTGAGTAGGTTGATGGCTTCGGTGTGGTCGACGGAGCCGTTGAGTTGGGCGGTGAGATCGACGCGGCGATAGGCGTTGGCGCTGAAGTTTTGGATGTTGTCGGAGAACACCTTGTTGTTACCGATGATGGTGTGGACGTTGTCGGGGGTGTCGAGGGTGGTGCCGAAGAGGCCGATAGCGCGGACGGTGCCGGTGACGCCGCCGACGCTAATGAAGTCGCCGACTTTGAAGGGGCGGAGGATGATGAGGAAGATGCCGGCCGCGAAGTTGGAGAGCAGGCCGGCCCAGGCGGCACCGATGGCGATGCCGGCGGCGGCGAGGAGGGCTGCGAAGGAGGTGGTTTCAATGCCGAAGACGCCGAGGACGGCGATGGCGAGGGCGATGTTGAGGGCGACCGAAATGCTGGCGAGCATGTAGGTGATGAGGGTGGCATCGACGCGGCGGGCTTCCATGCCCTTGCGGGTGAGAGCCATCACGAGGGAGATGACCCAACGGCCGATGATCCAAATGGCGAGGGCGCCGAGAATCTTAAGGCCGACGGTGGTGGCCGCGGTGGTGGCGGTGAGGATGAGCGCGTTGATATCCATAATGTGGCTTTTGTCCTTTATTGTGATAGTTTGGAGTGCTTGCCGAATCAAACTTCGATGTTCGTTGCCCTTCGTTGGGCGTTTATTGGCCTGCTGAGCTTCGGAATGCTCGCTGCCGGAAACTCGATGGGCTACGACTCAGTCTTTAGCCAAGCATTACGCGCGATTATCGGGGCGGCTCTAGGTTTCTACCTGCCAAGAATAACTCGCGAGTGGTGGATCGTTTGTTTGCTGAGTTTAGGGATGGTGATTGCGTATATTGACCGGGCCAACCTTTCGGTGGCATTAGCGCTTCCCGAGTTCAGGACGGCGTTTCAATTAACAGATAGCCAGAGGGGGGCACTGAATTCGGCGTTCTTCTGGAGCTATGCATTTTTGCAGATTCCCGCGGGTTATGTGGTCGATCGTTACGGGGTGAAGTGGCCATATGCGATTAGCTTCGTCCTGTGGAGCGTTTGCAGCGCGATGACGGCGTTTACTTCCTCGATCACACAGATAGTCGGGTTACGCGTGTTGCTCGGCGTAGGTGAGGCGATTGTCACGCCGGCGAGCATGCGATGGATCCGATTCAACATTCCGGAGAGCCAGCGCGGGTTGGCGGTGGGCATCTACATGGCCGGAACGAAGTATGGGCCCGGAATCGGGATGCCGGCGGCGGCGTTTTTAAGCAAAGACTACGGCTGGCAGAACATGTTTTTGATTTTGGGGATGGGGTGCATGGTTTGGTTGATTCCCTGGATTTGGATGGTTCGGAATGACGATAAGGCGTTGGCGCAGGTGGCGGCGGCCAAGGTGACCGGGGCGACGCTGCCGTTTGCGGACGTGTTCAAAACGCCGCTCATCTACGGAGTCATCGTCGGCACTTTTTGTTACAACTATTTCGTGTTTTTCTCGATGACGTGGTTGCCGGCTTACTTGATTGAACAGCGGGGGATGACGTCGCAGCAGATGGGCGTAATCACGTCCGCGAGCTTCGGGGGGATGGGGACGGTGGCCATCCTGGCGGGCTTGTTGGCGGACCGGATGATTGCGCGGGGGGCGAATGCGGTGAAGGTGCGGAAGGGGTTCACGATTGGTGGGTTGGCGGTGGCGTCGACGGAGCTGATTGGGGCGATGAGCAGTGATACGAATGTCGCGATGATCTTCGCGGTGATTTCGTTGGCGGGCTTGGGGTTGGCGACGGCGAACTACTGGGCGCTGACGCAGACGTTGATTCCGGGTGGGGCGTTGAGCGGGCGCATTGCCGGGGTGCAGAATTTTGCTTCGAATTTCTCGGGGATCGTGGCTCCGCTGCTGACGGGTTGGTTGAAGCAGACGACGGGAACGTATGAGGCGCCGATGGCGTTTATCTTCTTCCTGCTACTGCTGGGAATTGCGTCGTATGTGTTTTTGGTGCGTGAGAAATATGTGCCTCAGGTGGTGACTGCATGAAACTGATTTTGACGGCGGTAGTTTCTTCGTTTTTGACGTATTTGCTAATGGCATGGGCTCCGATGCCGGAGACGGTGAAGCTGGAAAACGCGCGGGTTCGCGTGAAGGAAGTGACGTACGCGCCGGGGGTGGCGCGGGAGCGGTACATTCGACCGACGGACCAAGTGATCGTGTTTTTGGATGATCCCAAGTACGAACGGATCGATTCGGCGACGAAGGAACGGACGGTGCGGGAGCGCAAGACGGGGGACGTGATTTGGCACGATAAGGGCGAGGATGCGCCAGTGTTGACGAACCTGGGGACGAAGCCGTTTCGGACGTTGGTGATTGAACTCAAATGAAAGCGGTCGTGATTGGGACGGGGATGATGGGGCCGGGGATTGCGCTGACGCTGGCGATGGGCGGGGTGGAGACAATTCTCTTGAGCCGGAGCGCGGAGGCTGGCGAGCGGGGCTTGGCGATGGCGGCTGCGCAGTGGGAGTTGCTGCGTTCGAATGGGCTGGGGCGGACGCCGGTGGCGATGGGGACGACGACGGAGTTTGAGTGCGTGGCCGGGGCCGATATCGTAGTGGAGTCGGCACCGGAGGAGATGGGGTTCAAGCAAGAGCTGTTCGAGCGACTGGATGGGGCGACGCGGGCGGATTGCGTGTTGGCTTCGAACACTTCGGGGCTGAGCATTACGGCGATTGCCGCGCGGTGTCGGCATAAGGGGCGCGTCTTGACGACGCACTTTTGGAACCCGCC
>JANODS010000604.1:0-3552 GCA_031412835.1 Acidobacteriota bacterium
GACAAAGCCGAAAACCCCGGCGTCATCGTCACCTGAAATCCCCCATATCCCGTCAGCAACGTCGGGTTACTCCCATCTAATTTCCGATCCTTCCGATGCACCAAAAACATCGGCACCTTCGTGCCATCTTTTGACGGAAACCAAACCTGCTCCACCTTCACATCGATCTTCTCCACCGGAACCCGCTCCCGCGCAAATTCCGCCTGCGCCCCCTTACTAACAGAATAAGAATAAATCGTATTCGGCTGATAAAATGAGCTATAGCTCAAAAACGCCGTGTCATTCGTCCACTCCCCGTACACGTTCGAAGCCGTCCCCAGCCCTGGAGCCGCCATCTCCCGCTTGAGCTTCCCAGCCAAATCCACGAACTTCACCTTCGATTGAACATTCTCCAAATACTGCAAAGCAATCAGCCCGCCCACCAGCGACGTGCTCTCCAAATGCCAAGCCCCCTCCGGCACAATCTCCCGCGCCTTCCCCAACTCCGGATCCCCCGTCGGCACCGTAATCACTCTCTGCTTCGGAGCCTTCCAGTCGGTCGTAAACACAATCGTCCCCGCCCCCGCAAATGCCCCCCGAAACCGAGCATTCACGTCCTTGTTCACCGTAACAATCTTCTTCGTCCCCGTCTCCAAAAGATAAATCTCGTCCTTACTCCCCGCCGACCCCAACATCACCGTCAGCAACAACCATTTCCCTTCCGGCGACAACTCAATCCCCACGATATTCTGCGGCGTGTACCCCTCGCCAAACAATGTCTCCATCGGCGCCCCCTCCCGGTATCGATAAACCCGGGGCCCCCGGTCTTCAAACTTAGACAGGTACAAAGTCTGATTATCCAACCCAATCTCCACGCCCATGTACCTCCCCCGCGCCAACTTACTCCCCAAGTCCTTCCCTGTAACCACGTCGAGTAACTGCACCTCTGTCTCGTCCTCGCCCCCCTTCCGCAGCCCGTAAGCGATCACTGACCCATCAAAGCTCACCCCCAGTAGCGACACCGAAATACTCCCGCCCATCCCATTCGGATCCACCAACTGCCGCTCCGCCCCCGCCAAACCCTCCCGCACATACAGCACCGGCTGACTCTGTTCCGCCCCCCGCCGCGTATAGAAAAACCGTTTCCCCCGCACCGTCGGAAACGCCACCTTCTCCACCCGCATCAGTTCGCCCAGCCGCTTCTCAATCGCCCCCCGCCGCGGAGCCTTATCGATCCAACTCCGCGCATACTTCTCCTGCTCGCCAATCCATTTCCGCGTCTCCGGAGCCTCCTGGTCTTCCAGCCATCGATACGGATCGACGACCTTTACCCCATGCAGCGTCTCCGCCACATTGTCCATCCGCGTCTCCGGAGCCTTCTGCGCCCCCGCCGTCAACACCGTCATAAACAACAAGCAGTAAGTCCTCATCATTTGGGAAAATTCTCCGTATCATTCATTGCATCCCTCCCGCCGAACCGCACCGCAAGTATTTCTACAACGCGGGTGACGCCCCGGCTTGCTTCACGCGGTAGAGACGTTTCAGATCTCTCGCGGCACGAGCGGAAATCTCAACCTTCAGCTTCATTCAGGCCAAGAATCTCGTCAAATACCGCATTAGCCGGTCGCGTGCGACCGAGTCTCACGTCCTCAATTCCCTGTCGAACCGCCTCATGGACATCGGCATCCGCCGCCGCATCCAACAGCCGCTGTAACTCTTCAGCAGCCGCATCTCCGATTTCTAGGTTCTGCACGATGAGCCCTCCCAAATTCTATTGAAGCACCTTTCCATCACCCCGGCTAACCATCAACTCCATCTCCCCGGACACCGCCCCCCGCGGGCGCACCCGCACCCTCCACCGCCCCGCCCGAACCATCGGTCGCAGCGTTACATTCACCTGCCCGACCCCCGCCTCCACTGCCACCGGCTCATGCGGAATCCCCCCAATCTCCACCACCGTATTCCCCCGGTCCGCCTCCGCTGTCAACCCCTCCACCCACACCGTCAACCATCCCCCCGACTCTCCCTCCACCCACGAAATCCCATCCTGCAAACTAACCAGCCGCAACTCCCCTTCCATCGCCCTCAAGTCCACGAACAACTCCGCCCTCTCTGACCATCCCCGCCCTCCCACCTTCACCCTCGCCGTATGCCTCCCAGCCTCCAACCCCGGCGGCAAACGAAAGCTCACCTGCATCCCGCCCTGCTCCACCGTCACCGCCAACGGAGCCACCCCAAACTCATCCACCTCTGGCCAAACCTCCCCCAACGCCGGAGCAGCCCCTTCCCACTCGCACCACAGCGAAATGTACTCCTCCTTCGCGCTCGAAAACGTTCGCCCCCCGTTCCAATGGCTCGTCAATCCCCGCATCACCAGCGCCGGCTCCCGGTCCTCCGGCAAGTCACGCCACTTCCGCCAAGCCGCCACCCGCGCCGTATTCTCCCCCACATATAACACCTCCGCCGACGCAAACCCCGCCACCCGCGCCATCATCACCACCGCCTCCACCGTCGGCCCGCACCAATTGTCCAACTGCCCCGCCAACTCGTCGTACTCGTACAGATCCATCGCCGGAAACGCCGCCCGCTCCCCCGCCAACCATTGCGACGCATTCGATACGTGCGTGTCCACCACGCACATCTCCCCAGTCACCACGCACACCTTCTCATGGCCAACTGCGGATGCTTCAAATGATAGAGGACTCTTAAAAACAGCACGTAGTCGAACCGCCCCACTCGTCCCGGGTCCAACTCATAAACCTCCATGCGCAAATACCGAACCTTCGATGCAAACTGCTCCGCCAGCAACCGAAAGCTATCCAAATCCACGTAGTCGATCGCCGTCACCGCCGCCCCACGCCGCTCCATCGCGAACGTAAAGAAGCCGTCCCAAGGCCCGATATCCAAAACCGTCTGCCCCGTAAGATCCTCAGGAATTGGAAACGAACGCAGACGTTCGTTCAGATAGTCCAGCGAAATCGCCCCGTCAATCCGAGTCCCATCCGGCAGCTCGAAGCTATGATAAAAGCCCGTTTCAAGCAGTACCTGTCGGGCGTTGTTCACGCGTCGCTCCCGTCTGATCTCCGCAGCTCCCCCGCTTAACTCAACTCTGGGCTCCGCCATCCCTTGAGTCTACTAAAGGACCACCTAAATTACTCACCGCCCGGCAGATGAGTCTTCAATTCGTCGATCACTTCCTGCAAATGAGTCTTCCGGGCCATTATCGCTATCTCCGGGTCCTTCGCGATCGGAAGCTTGTGATGCTCGCAAAGCGCCTGTAACATCATAAGGATCTTCGTATTCTCATCCTCCGCCAGCAAATTGATCTGAAGATCAAGATGATTGCGCTCGTCCGCTAGCCGATTACTCCGATTCTGTCTCATCAAAATGAACAGCGAGAGAAAGATCGATTCCAAAGAAACGATCATCGTCAGCAGCGCAAACGGAAACGGATAGAGCGAGAAGGGACCATTCGCCCGATAGTTTAACACTCCCCATGTCGCAAACCAGATGACGTGGACGATAATAAACCACATCCGTCCAGCCTGCGAAGCAACTGCATCCCCCATTCGA
>JANODS010000605.1:0-3971 GCA_031412835.1 Acidobacteriota bacterium
CCGGGATCACGGGCTGGGCACAGGTGAATGGACGAAACGAAATTTCGTGGGCCCGAAAGTTGTCGCTCGACGTTTGGTACGTCGACCACCGAAGCCTCGGCCTCGATCTCAAAATTCTCGTGCTTACGTTTTGGACGGTGGTGACCGCGGCGGGGATCGCCAAGGAAGGCCACGCGTCCATGGAAGAGTTTTACGGCAGCCCGGCCGACCACGTTTAAGGATGAACCTACTTATGTCAAACCTAACAGCCACGCGCGTCTCGCAACCCATTCCGTTGTCCTCGCCCGACGTCTCCGACGAAGATCGCCAACGCGTTTTGGATGTCCTCAACGGCCCTACGCTTAGCCTCGGTCCGCAGTTGCCGGCCTTCGAAGAGGCCATGGCGGCCGCTGCCGGCACGCGGTTCGCCGTCGCCGTAAACTCAGGCACGAGCGCCCTGCACCTTTGCGTGAAAGCCGCGGGCATCGCCGACGGGGACGAGGTCATCACCACCCCTTTCAGCTTCGTCGCCTCGGCCAATTGCATGCTCTACGAACGAGCGATTCCGCGCTTCGTCGATATCGACATCAACACCTACAACATCGATGTCGCCCGCATTGCTGGTGCCATCAACGACAAGACCCGCGGCATTCTTCCCGTTCACGTCTTTGGACACCCGTCCGACATGCCCGCCATCAATCAGATCGCGGCGCGCCGTGGCCTCGCCGTCATCGAAGACGCTTGCGAAGCCATCGGCGCCACCATCGGCGGGCGTAAGGCCGGCAGCTTTGGGGATAGCGGCGCCTTCGCGTTCTATCCGAATAAGCAGATCACGACCGGCGAGGGCGGGGCCATCGTCACCAACGACGAACACGTGGCTCGACTGTCGCGGAGCTGGCGCAATCAAGGGCGCGGCGATGGAGGCGCATGGCTGCAGCACCAGCGGTTGGGATACAACTATCGGCTCTCCGATATTAACTGCGCCTTGGGTCTGGGCCAATTGACTCGCCTGCCGACGATTCTCCGCATGCGCAAGAACGTCGCCGAAACCTACAACCACGTCCTCTCCCGCGTTCCCGGCGTCATCCTGCCACCGCAGCCGACAGCCGGGGTCGAAATGAGTTGGTTTGTCTACGTCATCCGCCTCGAAGACGAGTTCAATCGAGAAGATCGCGACCGCGTTCTCGAACTGCTCCGGCAGGAAGGCATCGGTTGCAACAACTACTTCTCGCCCATCCACCTGCAGGACTTCTATCGAGAGCAGTTCGGCTACCGCCGCGGCGATTTCCCCATCACCGAACATGTCGCCGACCGCACCATCGCGCTTCCGTTCTTCAACCATCTGACCGAGCAGCAAGTACACGAAGTTGCCGGGGCCTTGTCGCGGGCCCTGAATCAACTCGATCACGCCGTAGCCGTTCCCGCGCCTCGTGCGCAACGCAAAGCCTAATTGGAGGGCCCATCGCCATGCTTTTGCTCCACCATCATCAATCCGGTATCCAACGGGGGCCACAACTTTTGCACCTCGCCATCGAGGCGCTGCTCATCGCCCTGGCCGGACTCGGCGCGTTTCTACTGCGCTTCGAGTTCGAAATTCCCCCCTTATACGTACCGCATCTAAAAGTCGCTCTCGCCATCTGGATCCTCGTAAAATTGTCAGCCTTCCAGTGGCACCGGCTGGACCGCCGTTCCTGGCGGTTCTTTTCGATCAATGACATGCTGCAGGTATGCAAAGCCAACGTGATGGGCACTTTGCTTAGCCTGCCGCTAGTGCTTTGGCTCGCACCGACCGGCTTCCCGCGGGCCATCCCGATCATGGATCTCATGCTGTGCTCGATCTTGATCGGAACCCGCTATCTCGTCGCGCGACTGGTTATCGAAGCTCGCCAACCCCGGCTTTCGACCTCCGGCGTGAACGTACTCATCTATGGAGCCGGACGCGCCGGAGTCGCCCTGCTCACGGAGACCCGCGCCAATCCCGCCCTCGGCTATAACGTGCTCGGCTTCATCGACGATGATCCCAAGCTCACCGACTTCTACGTGTATGGCACGAGCGTCCTGGGCAGTGGAGCGGAGTTGAGGGCGATCGCCCATCGCACCGGTGTGCGCGAGATCCTCATCGCGCTTCCTTCGGCCTCGGCGGAAGAGATGGTGCGCATCCTGGAACACTGCCAACAAGCCCGGGTCCGTTTCCGTACCGTCGCCACGCTCGGCGAAATCGTCGAGCATAAGGAGATCTCGGCCCAACTCCGCGAAGTCGATGTGCGGGATCTTCTCTCCCGCGATCCCGTGGAGTTGGATCGCGAACTGCTGCAAAGCCGCATCGAGGGAAAAGTCGTTATGGTCACCGGCGCGGCCGGCTCCATCGGATCGGAGTTGTGCCGCCAAATCGCTCGCTTCCGCCCTTCGCGGTTGGTCGCCTTCGAAGTCGCCGAAACGCCGCTGTTTCACCTGGAACGGGAATTACGCACCGCGTTCCCGGAGTTAAGCCTGGCCCTCGAGATCGGTAACATTCGCGATCAGCACAGAGTCGGTTCGGTGATGCAGACGCACCGTCCCGTCATGGTCTACCACGCCGCCGCGTACAAGCACGTCCCGATCATGGAATCGAGCGTGGTGGAAGCCATCTCCAACAACGTCTTTGGCACGCTGAATGTCGCCCAATCCGCGGCCGAACACGGAGCCGAGGAGTTCGTCCTAATTTCATCGGACAAGGCCGTCTGTCCCACTAGCGTGATGGGTGCGACCAAACGGCTCTGCGAGTTGCTCATCCGCTCGCTCCCGACCGGTCACACGCGGTTCGTCGCGGTCCGTTTCGGCAATGTCCTCGGCAGCAACGGCAGCGTTATCCCGCTCTTCAAACAGCAGATCGCCAAGGGCGGTCCAGTAACGGTCACCCACCCGGAAATGCAACGTTACTTCATGACGATTCCGGAGGCGTCTCAACTCGTTCTCCAGGCCTCCGTCATGGGGCGGGGCGGGGAGATCTTCGTGCTCGAAATGGGCAGCCAAGTCAAGATCGTTGATATCGCGCGCAAGCTGATTCTGCTCTCCGGCCTCGTTCCGGACAAAGATATCAAGATCGAATTTTCCGGCATTCGTCCTGGCGAAAAGCTCTACGAGGAGTTGAACCTGAACGATGAGGAGACCATCGCCACCTCCCACCGCAAGATCAAGATGTTCACCGGCGGCTCGGCTTCCACTTCTCAAATCCTTTCGCAGTTGAACCACCTGCGACATCTCTGCGACAGCCGCCGAATCAGCGAGATCATCCCTCTGATTCAGGAACTGGTACCGGAGTATGTCGCCAGCGAGCACGTTCTGAACCTCGCCGCGGCAGGGCCGATCCGCAAACGTGCCCAAGTCGTGACCATGCCCCAAGCCGCCCGGGCCAAGGCCGCCGGCAACGCCGGATAGCGTATCTTCCAAAAGGAACTTCAATTTCATGTTAGCTAGCACCTTACAAACTCCTTTCTCACTCTCCGCCCAGGACGCGGCCTTTTATCGTGAGCACGGCTGGGTAACCACACCCGTTGTTCTTGATGATTCCCTGATTGACGAAGCCCTTGCCGGACTCGAACAGCATTGGACTGGCCATCGGGATCGGACACTCCCGGGAGCCAGAACTCATTTCGTCGACTGGATGCCGGGCGATGGCGCCGGCACGCGGAACAACGAGTATCTGTCTCTTCAAAATCGTAAGGTAAGCCGACTAGCGTGGTGCCCCACCATCGGCTCCATCGCCGCCACGGCTGTCGACACGTCCGAGATCCGCCTTTTCGACGACCAGATCGTCAACAAGCCCGGCGGCCAAACCAACGCCGTCGTCGGGTGGCACGTCGATGGTGACTATTGGGGAACGTGCTCCTCGAAAAACATGTTGACCGCTTGGATCCCGCTTCACGATTGTCCCGAGGAGATGGGACCGCTCGTCGTCTTGGACGGGAGCCACAAGTGGTCGCACAAAATCGACCGGTCGATCCTCTCCTTCA
>JANODS010000606.1:0-4892 GCA_031412835.1 Acidobacteriota bacterium
GCCGACCGGTTTCTAGGAGCCGCCGATTCGACCATTTCGATGCTTGCCGGTCAACCAGACGTCGGATCTCGGATCTTCGTCAGGAGACCGGAGCTTCAAGGTATGCGTCGATTCCCCGTTTCAGGTGGATTTGACAAGATCCTTCTCTTCTACTTCCCATTGAAAGCTGGTATAGAACTCGTGCGGGTTGTTCACGCAAGCAGAGACCTTGAGTCGCTTCTCCTGGAGGCGTTCTTCGGATAAGCCAGGAGGTGGTGGGGCAATGGTCGGGCGGATTGGTTCGTCCGGAGTTGGCTGGGGGGTTGGCGATTGTGGCGACGTTTGGGGGCATCAAAGCGAGGTCGACGATGCGGAATTCGTCGTTGAGGTGTTACGTCTCGACGCGCGGTTGGCGTTGCGTCAGGCGCTGCCGGTCGAGGCTATGGAGCGATTGGCGGGACTGTTGGTTCGTCCGGAGCGAGCCGAGGAATTTGCGGCGATTCGAGTCGGTTCCAGTTAGCGAGGACGATGGTCCAGAAGAGTATCGGCAGGAGCAGGAGCGAGGCCGTCAGGCCGGCGACGTTTTGGGGCGTCCAGCCGCGGTCGATCAGAATGCCGGCGGAGGAGCTGGAAAGGGACATGATGATGACGGCGAGGCCGAACTCGGCGGAGAAGACTCGACCGCGGAACTTGTCGTCGGTGTTGAGTTGCAGAAGCGTCGTGGAGCCCACCCAGGTGACGGTGCTGCCCATGTGCGCGATGACGACGGCGAGGCACGCGATGGGCATGGTGGAGGCTTGGCTCAGAAGGAAGTATCCGAGCGAAGCCACGACGAAGCCAATTAAGATGGCGTAGCGCTGGCGCGTTTGATTGCGGCCGGCGATGTAGCCGAGCAGGATTGGGCCGGTAAGAGCACCAATGCCGCGGGATCCCATTAGTAGGCTGACGCCGAGGGCGGCGGCGCGTTCGGGAGCGGCACCGAGCCAGTTGACGGCGAACTTGTCGCGACCCAGGATCGTCAGCAGCACCCAGTTGGAGGCGATGATGGAGTTGCCGGATTTGACGAACAGAGTGGCCAGCATACGGGCGTCGCGGCGGACGTAGCGCACCCCTTCGAGAATCGGTTTGAAATCGTAGAGATCCCGCCAGTGCAGGGGAGCATGGCCTTCGACGTGGGGTTCGTGGAACTTCATCCGGCGAACGATCAGAGCCGAAGCGATGAATGAACAGGCGTCAATGGCGAAGACTGCTTCGCGGCCCAGCAGCGCGAGAGCGATGCCGCCGAAGGTGAATCCCATGGCGAAGTTGAAGCTCCAGGTGGTGGAGCTAAGCGCGTTGCCGACGAAGACTTCATCGCCTTTGGTGATGTTCGGAACGATGGAGGAGCGGGCCGGTTCGAACAGGCCCCACATGACTGTTTCCAGAAACAGGAGAACGTAGAGCAGCGGGAGCATGGCCGGGGTGCGGACGAAGAGCATGCCCGCGATGATGATCGCACGGCAGAGGTCGGCGAAGATCATCACCTTGCGGCGGCTTAGCCGATCGTTGAGGACGCCGGCGGCGGGGGCGGTGAGGCACTGGGGCAACACTTGTAGGACGAACGCGAAGCCGATGGATTCCGCCTTGCCGGTGTAATCGAGCAGGAGGTTATAGAGCGCGAGCGTGAAGAACCAATCACCGATTTCACTGATGACTTGCGCACTCCAGAGCAGCCGGTAGTTCCGGTTGGTGCGAAGGAGTTGCCAGTAGTCCGTCAGAGTGACGCGGCGCCGCTCGGTCATGAGGCGATGGTGTAGAGGCCCATGCGCTCTTTCGCGGTCTTGACGATGCCGGCGGCGATGGGGGTGACTCGATCACGGCCTTGTTGGAGGACGCTTTCGAGATAACCCGGATCTGTCATGATTTCGGCGTACCGCTTCTGAATGGGTTCGAGGCCGGCGAGGACGGCTTCGGCCACGGTCTTCTTCAGATCACCGTAGCGAAGCCCGGTGAAATGTTGCCTCATTTTGTCGTCGGACCAATCGGTGAAGGCCTGGAAGATCCCGAGCAGGTTCTCGACTCCGGGCCCCATGGTTTCAAAATCGACGCTGGGATTTGAATCCGTGGTGGCGCGCATGATCTTTTTGCGGGCCTCTTCGGGCTTGTCGAGCAGGCCGATGGCGTGGCCGGAACCGGTGGCCGATTTGCTCATTTTCTTGGTGGGATCATCGAGCCCCATGACGCGGGCTCCGACCATTGGAAGGCTCGTCTTGGGCACAACGAAGGTCTCGCCGTAGAGGTGGTTGAACCGCTCGGCGATATCGCGGGCGAGCTCCATATGCTGGCGCTGGTCATCGCCGACGGGGACGACGGCGGCGTTATAAAGCAGAATATCAGCGGCCATGAGGACGGGGTATTGCAGCAGCCCGTCGCCGATGACCTCGGCGGCTTCGGACTTGGCTTTGAACTGGGTCATACGTTCCAGCCACCCGAGCGGGGTGACGCACGTGAGCAGCCAGCCGAGTTCGGCGTGTTGGGGCACACTGGATTGGACCGTCAGCGAACTGACGGTGGGGTCAATTCCGGCGGCGAGGTAGAGGCCGGCGACCTGGCGAATTTTTTCGCGCAACTCGTCGGGCTTCTGGTACGCCGTGATGGCGTGGAGATCGACGATGCAAAAGATGCACTCGTATTCATGCTGCAGCTTGACCCAATTACGGAGGGCGCCGAGGTAGTTGCCTATATGAAGGTTTCCGGTGGGCTGCATCCCGGAGAAGACACGTGCTTTCATCGCCAACTTCCAGTCTACTAGTCCACAATAGAGAGAGTGCAGATTGAAGTAGAAAAATTGGTATACGGTGGCGATGGTCTGAGTCGTCACGAAGGTCGCGTCGTGTTGACGCCGTACGTGCTCCCCGCCGAGCAGGTGAGAGTGGAAGTGGCGCGCGAGCGCAAGGACATGTTGGAGGCGCGGGTGGACGAGGTGTTGACGCCTTCGCCCCATCGGGTCGCCCCGCCGTGCCCCCATTTCGGAGTGTGTGGCGGATGCCACTATCAGCACGCTGAATACAAGTTTCAGGTGGAGCAGAAGGCGGCGATTGTGCGGGAGGTCTTCTCGCGCATCGGCCGGATTGAGATTCCGGGCGAGATCGGCACGATTGTCGGTGAGCCGTTCGGCTATCGGAACCGGATCCAAGTCCACATTGAAGGCGTCCGCTTGGGATTCAAAGAGGGCGGCTCGCATAAGCTCCAGCCGATTGAGCAGTGTCCGATTTCCTCGCCGAAGTTGAACGAGAGTTTACGGATTATTCGCTCGATGCTGAAAAACTCTCGTTGGCCGGGCTTTCTGCGTTCGCTCGAACTGTTTACGAACGAAAAAGAAGTGCAGTTGAACGTGATCGAGACGATGGCCGGGAGACGGGTGGCTCGCAGCTTTTTTGACTGGTGCGAGAACGAAATCCCGGGAGCGATTACCGGGGCGCTAGAGTACGATGGGTTCCGCGTGAGCCACAAATCGTTCTTTCAGGTGAACCGGTTTTTGCTCAAGGAGTTGGTGGACGCGGCCATTGGGGACGCGACGGGCGAGTTGGCGCTGGAGTTGTACGCGGGCGTAGGTTTGTTCAGCATTCCGCTCTCGAGCCGCTTCACGAAAGTGGTGGCGGTGGAGAGTTCGAAGTCGGCGGTGGCGGACCTGGAAGTGAACTGTCGACGGGCGAAGACGAGCGTGGAGCATCATCGGGCGAACGCGGATTTGTTCCTGGAAACGATGCAGCGGAAGCCGCAGTTCGTGTTGGCCGATCCGCCGCGGGCGGGGCTGGGCGCGGCCGTTGTGAAGGACCTGATTCGGTTGCAGCCGCAGCGGATTGCGGTAGTTTCGTGCGACCCTTCGACTATGGCGCGCGATGCTAAGGGTCTGCTGGAAGCGGGATACTCGATTGAAAAATGCCAGGTGATTGATCTGTTTCCGCAGACGTACCACATCGAAACCATTACTCATTTCACCCATGGGGGATAAACGAATGCGTTGGTTGACCGGATTCCTGATGGCGCTGCCGTTGGTGGCGCAGTTTCCGACGCTCCGATTTGAGCGGCTGATTACGGGGGTCCGGGCACCGGTGCAGTTGACCCACGCGGGAGACGGCTCGGATCGATTGTTTGTGGTGGAGCAGCCGGGGGTCATCCGGATTTGGCAGAACGGGGCACTGGTGGCGACGCCGTTTTTGGACATCCAGGCCCGGGTGCGCTTTGGCGGTGAGATGGGGCTGCTGGGGCTGGCCTTTCCGCCGGGATTCGCGCAGAAACGGTATTTTTATATCAACTATGTGAATCGGCAGACGGAAACGATTGTGGCGCGAGTGCGGTTGACGAGCGACGGGAATGTGGCCGATTCGACGAACGAGCAGGTGCTGCTGCGGGTGCGGCAGCCGTTCGAAAATCACAACGGTGGGCAGATCGCGTTTCATCCGAAAGATGGGCATTTGTACATTGGCATGGGCGACGGCGGGTCAGCGAATGACCCGCAGAAGAATAGCCAGAACCCGGCGACGCTGCTGGGGAAGATGGTGCGGATGAACACCGAGGGCAGTGATACGCCGGAGCCGGAGATCTGGTCCAGCGGATGGCGAAACCCGTGGCGATTTTCTTTCGACCGCGAGACCGGCGATCTGTATGCGGGGGACGTGGGGCAGAATCGCTGGGAAGAGATCGACTTCGAACCGAATGGGACGCCGAAGGGACGGAATTACGGCTGGAGCTTAATGGAGGGGAACGCTTGCCAGGACGACCGGAACTGCGAGACGCGGACGGATTTGACGCGGCCGATATTCGTGTACGGACGCATGGAGGGGTGCTCGGTGACCGGATCGGCTTCCGGCGCGTGCTGGCCGCGGCCCTGGCTGGCGCCGGCAGCGTGCTCGTATTGATGCCCTTCGTCC
>JANODS010000607.1:0-1350 GCA_031412835.1 Acidobacteriota bacterium
GGATTCTGAACGAGAAAGACGCGGTTGGTCCGGTGGCTAAGCTGCAGAAGATGTTCCGAGAGCTGCCAGCGCCGGCGGCGAACACGCCGGAGCTGGTGCGGAAGCAGTGTGCAGCGATGCGGGATTTTGTGGTGCGGATTCGGAATCACACGGCGCCGCAGTTTGCGGCACCGCTCGTGAAGGGTTTGCCGGCGGGATCGCAGCCGCTGTTGAACTGGAAGCTGAAGCAGTTTTCGCTGCACCACCGGGATAGCGAGCCGAAGTTTTTGGTATTGGACACGGACCCGCCGGCGGTGGTGCCGACGATTCCGCGATTTGCGGGACTGCACCAGGAGGCGGCGCCGCGGTGGGCGGCGGTGACGGCGAAGGCTCGGATCGGCGATAAGGACTTGGTGATTCCGGCGGCGGAGCGGGCTCGTTATGAAGCGGCGTTTCAGCGGTTGGCTTCGGTGTTTCCGGATAAGTTCTTCGTGCGGGAGCGGGGGCGGTACTGGCCGGACGAATCGACCGACAAGGGCCGGTTTTTGAGCGCGGGCTACCACAGTGTGCTGGGCTTTTTCCGGGACGATAGTCCACTGTCGGAGCTGATTTTGGACGAGAAGGCGCACCGCGAGTTGAACGCGTTGTGGGATGAGTTCGATTTCATTGCGCAGTTTACGGACCGGACTTGGGTACAGTATTTTTTTAATCAGAGTGGCGAGGTGGCCGGCAAAGGTGCCGAGTCGGCGTCGCCGCGACCGGTGGATTATCCGCTGCTCCACCCGACGGTGATTGGGCGGATGCGAGACGCTTATTTGGCGAAGGCGGCGGCGGACCCGAACAATGACCCGGTGGCGCCGCAGGCGATTCGGGAGCATTTTGACGGGATCAACGCGACGCTGCGAAGGCTAGAGAAGATGCGGGCGGAGAGCGAACCGAAACAACTGGAGGCGCTGCACCGGTTTACGGCGCGGGCTTATCGGCGGCCGGTGACGAAGGCGGAGCGGGACGGGATGGTCGCGTATTATCAAAAGCTGCGGGAAAAGAATGGGCTGACGCATGAAGACGCGATTCGCGATTGCGTGGTGAGCGTTTTGATGTCGCCCGATTACTTGTATCGTTTGGATTTGGCGGAGCCGACGGTGCGGACGGTGGCGGCCAAGGGTGCTCAGGCGCTGTCGAGTTATGCGCTGGCGAGCCGGTTGAGTTACTTCCTATGGTCGAGCATGCCGGACGATGAGTTACTGGCTCACGCGGCGGCGGGGGACTTACGTCGGCCGGAGGTCTTGCTGGCGCAGACGCGGCGGATGTTGAAAGACGAACGGGCGCGGGGCATGGCAACGGAGTTTGGAGGTAATTGGTTGGATTTCC
>JANODS010000608.1:0-12794 GCA_031412835.1 Acidobacteriota bacterium
CGGCGAAGCGGGCATCGCATTGGCTACCCGCGTATCGCCGGCTGAAGGCCCGGGGAGCAAGAGTCTGTAACCGGCATATCACATGGTCCCCTTCCTGACCAGAGACGCAAAACGACCCCTTCCGACGAACATTCCTCAAACTCTCCCTGGTCCGCACCCACCGACGGCCTATTCTCCGCCAAATTCAAACCGAATTTCTCCATTTTTAGCTCGTCCCGCCAACCCGTTCACAACCAAGTCATATTTATTTTTACTTATTTACTTTCAACAACCTATCCCCGCTTTTCACCCTTTCCCCAAACCCGAAATTTGGAACCCGTACGATACAATCAAATCAGCGAAAGCAACCACGCCCTGCCCGGGCCACCAGGCAGGGCGTTTCTATTTCCCAAAGGAGTCTTCACCATGTCCGACGAACTGACCGACGAGCAGAAAAAAGCCCGCCGCGCCGAGATCAACCGCCAAAATGCCCAAAAAAGCACCGGACCCAAATCGGAGGCCGGTAAAATGAACTCCCGCATCAACAGTCTAAAAAATGGTAGCCGAACCGTCATCGTCGATCACACTGGTGCCGCCGGGCTCGCCATGCTCTCCGGGGATGAACCCACCGAATATCGCAATATGGTCGCCGAATATTCGCGCTATTTAGCTCCCCGGGATCGCGTCGAAACCGGCCTTGTCCAAAGAATTGTCGACGCCCAATGGCGTCAATTGCGCAATTCTCGACTCCAAACGCTCGAACTGGAAAGCTGCCTCGCCGACGTGCGCGAAATCGAACACCCCGGTTTAGCCCCGCAACTGGTCGGCACCATCGATCTGATGATGGCCACCCGTATGGCCTTCGACTCGAAAATGCCCCAGCTTCTCCAACGGGAAGAAGCAATGCTCGTTCGCCTCATCAACGCCAGCCTTCGAGAGCTCACCATGCTCCGAAAACTGAATCCGATGCCCAAATCGCCGGTCCGCCCCCAAACCGAATACCTCGGACCCGACGCCGGCCCGGTCGACAACCTCTTCCGCGACGAACAACCAGAAGTACAAGAAAACAAGGAGGAATCTGCCCCATCAACGAACGAGCGAAGCCAACTCGAAACCAGCCGGACCCCCGTTCAGCAGCGTCCCGCCAAGCCGCTCGTCCGCGCCGTCGGCTCCTGCCTCGAAACCAACGTCTTTTCGGATCAGCCGGGCCCCCCTTCCTAGTGGAAATCGCCAGGTGCGGCGACGCTCTGCCCAAATAACCCGACCGTAACCTCTGTATCATCCCCCACGTCTTGGAATATACTATCGATACCCGCCAGTCCTAGGTTCGGAGATAGGATCCTTCCGTGATCCCATAAAGGCGGTGTCCCCGGAGGCTCATTTGTTTCTACGATTCGTGATCCCGCTTGGCTTGGCGGTGGCCTGTTGGGCCCAGCAAGCAGCGCCCCCCACCCGGCTGAAGCTGAACATCATCGCCGGTCAGGGTGCCGTCAACAACATCGGCATGCGCGTCGCCGCCCAGCCCGGCGTCGAAGTCCTCGATGAAAAGAACGCCCCCGTCGTCGGGGCCGAAGTCATCTTCCAAGCCCCCGTTGACGGCCCCACCGTTGTCGCCTACGGCGGCAGCCAAGCCCAAACCGTCAAAACCGACGCCAAAGGCCAGGCCCAAGCCACCGGCTTCCTCCCCAACGCCCAGGTCGGACCCTTCCGCATCCTCGTCCGCGTCACCGCCGGTAACGACATCGTCGAAGGCGTCATCAACCAGTCCAACGGCCAAGGCCCCAAAGGCACCAAAGTCGGTGCCAATCGAAAAGTAATCTGGACCGTCGTCGCCGTCGCCGCTGCCGCCGCCATCGGTGGCGGAATCGCCGCTACGCGCGGAGGCGACAATACCGCCGCCGCGGCCGCCAGTAAGAAACCGGTCAGCATCGGCGCTGGACCCATCACGGTCGGAGGGCCCCGATGAAATCGCTATTCCTACTATCCGTACTCGCCGCCACCTCGGCCTGGGCCCAACTCGCTGGCCCCACCCCCGGCTACGTCTTCGACGGCCAAGCCCGCGAACTCCGCCCCATCCGTGGCTTCGTCGGTGCCGCTCATCTCGGTGCCGCCCTCGTCCAAGACGCCGACGCCGCTAGCGCCTCCGCCGACGGCACCCTCGCCATCGCCTCTCGCTTCGGCTCCATCGAACTCATTCGCGGCTTCGATTCCGCGGCCCCCACTCGCCTCACTTTGACCCAGGAACCCGGCGATGTCCTCTTCGCCTGGTCCGGCCACGATGTCGCCGCCGTCTTCCCCGCCGCGCGAAAAGTCCAGATCTGGCGCAACGTCGATACGGCCTCCGACCAACCCACCGCCTTCGACCTCTCGCTCGTCGATGGGGCCATTCGGAGCGTCCTTCTCGATGGCGACCGTCTCGTCCTCTCGACCCAAGCCGGACTCTACCTCGCCACCGGAGGCACCACCCGCCAACTCCTTGGCGTCACTAATTCCTCCGCCGTCATCCGCTTTGGCAACCATCTCTTCATTGCCGACCGCGACGCCGGGCAGATCATCCTCCTCCGCGATTACGCAACCTCCGCAACCCCCGAAAGGTTCGCTGAAGTCGCCGCCCCCGTCGGCCTCCAACTCTCGAAAACGGCCCTGCTCGTCGCCAGCGCGGACACCCGCACCGTCGACGCCTTCGACCTCACTTCGAAACTACGAACCGCCTCCCTGGAACTCGACTTCCTGCCCACCCGCATGGAATCGCTCGGCACCAATCCGCTCGCTCTCTTAAACAGCGGCTCCTCCAGCGAGCCCCTATACGTCCTCGACTCAAGGAACGCTTTGCAAGTCTACTTCGTCCCCGCCGGGAGGGATCAGTAACCATGAAACAGCTCATACCCCTCCTCCTGCTGTCCGCCGCTTTCCTGCCCGCGCAAACCAGCCTCCCGCTGTCCTTCCGCGTCCAGGTCTCCGGCGCCGTACAGACCTTGGCTGACAACGGAACGATCCAGTTCAACGCCGACGCCATCGGCAAGCCCCTCGACGCCACCGTCTCCGTCACCAATCGCGGCACCGGCACCATCAACATTACCCGAGTCGAAATCACCGGAGCCACCGACTTCACCGTCACCGGTGCCCCCGCCCCGGAAATCAACTACCTGCCCAATGAGAGCTTCTCGGTTTCCGTCCGCTTCCAACCCACTACCGGGCAAAGAGCCGTCGGCGCCATCCGCTTCTTCTATACCGATACGCCCCCGCCCGTTCCCGCCGGAGGACGCATCACCAGCAACTCTTCTGGGCTGAACCTCAACGGCGTAGCCCCCGATTACACCTTCACCTATCTGCCGCCCCCGTCCGCGAATGCCACGCCCATCCAGAGCGGCGGCACCATCGCCTTCCCGTCCACGGCGGTCAACGAAACCGCATCGGCCGCCGTCGTCATCGGCAATCGCGGCAGCGGCCCGGGAACCATCGGCGCCATTACGGCCACCGGAGCAGCCTTCTCGCTCACCTCCCTGCCGAACCCGCCAACCACCATTGACCCGAATCGAGAAGTCCGCTTCGCCGTCCGCTACGCGCCCACCTCGATCGAGTCCAGCACCGGCACCGTCCGGATCGAACTCGTCGACCGGGCCGTCACCTTCAACATCACCGGCTCCAGCTCCGGCCCCGTCTATACCTACGAACTGGTCAACGGAGCTTCCGCCACAGCCTTGGCCCGCGGCGCCACCGTCCCCGTTCCTGACATCGCCGTCGGGGACAAAAGCGTCGTCACCCTTCGCGTCAAGAACTCGGGCAACGCCGACGGCCGCATCGCTGTCATCGGCGTCCAAGGCGCCGGCTTCACTCTCACCGACGCCCCGTTCCTCCCTGCCACCCTTACCCCGGGCGGCTCGGCCACGGTCGCCGTCACCTTCACCCCCACAGCGCCCGGACGATTCACCGGCCGCCTCCGCATCGGCGATGACTCCTTCGACGTCGTCTCCAACGGCCTCGGTTCGAATCTCACCTTCTCCTACGTCGCCGGACCCGTAACCACCCCCGTTACCAACGGCGGCAGTGTCATCTTCCCGCCCGTAGTTGCCGGACAAACCGCCGCCGTCCGCTTCGTCATCTCGAACACCGGCACCAGTCCCACCGCCGTCAACAGCGTCGGCGTCCTGGCCGCTGGCACTACGTTCACGACCTCGAACGTTCCCAACCTCCCGGTCTCCCTGGCGCCCGGAGCCTCGTTAGCCTTTGATGTGAACTTCGCTCCGGTGGCCACCGGCAGCCTCTCGGGAACCCTCCGCATCGATAGCTTGTCGTTCACTCTCTCCGGCCTCGCCAACCAGCCTCCCGCCATCTCGAACTATGCATTCACCGGTGCCACCGGAGCCCAACAACCCGGGCAACAGTTGGGCGTCGGGCTCTCCCTCGCTCAGGTCTATCCGCTCACGCTCCGCGGAACACTGACGCTGGCCTTCAACTCCGACGTCTTCGCCAACGACCCCGCCGTTCAGTTCGCCGTCGGCGGCAGAACGGTCAACTTCACCATCCCCGCCGGGCAGCGGGACGCCGTCTTCGCCACCAACCAAGCGCAGGTCCGCCTGCAAACCGGCACGGTGGCAGGCTCGATCGTCCTCACCCCCAGCTTCCAAACCGACGGGGGCATCATCCTCACGCCCACCGATCCGCCGGCTCTCAGCCTCACCGTCGCGCCCGCCGCGCCGCGTCTGCTCAGTGTGCAGGTTACGGGCAGGACGTCCACCGGTTTCCAACTCCTGGTTACCGGCTTCGCCACCTCCCGCCAAATCACCCAGATCGATCTCACGTTCACCGCTACCTCCGGCGAAAACATCGGCGCCTCGAAGGTAACGTTAGCCGCTGAATCGAGCTTCAACGCATGGTACCAAGGCACCGCCTCGGCCCAGTTTGGTAGCCAGTTCACCGCCACGATTCCGATCACTCTCTCCGGAGACGTGGTCAACGTCACAACGCTCGTCGAAACCGTTCGCTCCGTCTCCGCGGTTCTCTCGAACCGCACCGGCGCATCGAACGCCGTCAGCGTCGACTTACAGTAACAAACTAACCCCCAACGCCCCCGCTGGATCCCATCCAACGGGGGCGTTTTCGCGTCTAAGCCGCGCTCAGCCGGTTCCGATAGTCCCGCGGCGTTACCCCCACGATCCGCCGAAAAACCACACCAAAATAACTCTGATCACAAAAACCAACCTCCTGGCTGATCGTAGCAATCGAGTGATTCGTGCCCGAGATCAACTGCTGCGCCCGGCACACCCGCATCCGGTTCAGGTGCGACACAAACGCGTTCCCCGTCACTGACCGAAAGAACTTCATGAAATGCGACTTACTCATATGCAGCAAGCTCGCCGCCCGCTCCACCGTAATCGTCTCCACCAAATGCTGGTCCAGATAATCAAATAGGGGCTGCAACCGCTCCAGGTCACGGCTCTTTCTGCCTACCATCCGGCTCGTACCTTGATCCTCCGCGTAATGGTCGATCAGCAACACCAGAATCATCTTTAGGTAAGTCTTCATCGCCAAATGCGCGTGCTTCCCTCTAGCCAACTTCTGCTGGTGAATCCGCTTCAGTAAAGCCAAAACCTGCGTCGGAATGCCCGTCCCCGCTCGAATCGCATGGGGGAACCCTTCCCCTTGAATTTCAAAGGGAATCAAATACTCCGCATTCTCGCCCCCCTTGTTGTCCCCCAAAATCACGTCGGGGTGAAAGTACAACGCCACAATCCCGATCGATGGCGAAATGTACTCCTGAATGCCATGGTACAAATCTCTTCCCATCACAAAGAGATCCCCCTGATTCATCACCACCTCCCGCCCCAACACCCGATAAACCGCCGACCCCGTCTTCACATACGCCAACTCAAAATAGTCGTGCCGACGCAATACCCGGCACGCCGGAGCTCGCAATCGCAAAAATCGAACGTCCATCGGAAATCCGGGATCCAGCGGCGACAAGTGGACCCCCGCCGCCGTAACGCTCGGCTCGATCACCCGAACCGCATTTTCCCATTGAATGGATTGCACACTGGCCATGGCACTTCTCGATTTGAGACATAGCGATAGTATCACCACCTCCCCGAAATAATACTTTTGCAAGAATTCCACGATAGCTTTCCGCTATTCGCCAGCCGAAACCGCTGATACACTCGATCAGGAATCGCTCACCTACCGAGCGCCCGGGAGTGTTCCATGCTGAATTCCTTCTTTCGTCGCACCCTTTTCCTCTTCCTCGCCGTAGCCCTCATCGCCATCGGCCAAACCATCACCGGCTCCATCACCGGTTCCGTCACCGACGCCTCCGGAGGAGCCATCACGGGGGCCGCCGTCACACTCCTCAGTGAAGTCACCGCCGACTCCCGGTCCATTAAAACAAACGAATCCGGGGACTTCGTCTTCAACGCCGTCCTACCCGGCTCCTACCGCCTCCGCGTCGAACGCGAAGGCTTCAAAACCGTCGAACGACCAGGCCTCGTCCTCACCGCCACCCAACGTTTAGCCGTCGGCAGCCTCCAACTCCCCGTCGGTGCCATCACCGATCGGGTCACCGTCGAAGCCACCGGTGCTGCCGTCCAAACCGCCAGTTCCGGAAACTCCGCCGAACTCTCCGGCAAACAACTCAACCTCCTCGTCACTCGCGGCCGCGACGTCATCTCGCTCCTCCGCGTCCTACCCGGCGTCGCCGGAGGTACCGACGAAAACGCTCTCGGCGGCACCTTCGGCACCAACACTCCCAACATCGGCGGCCAACGCATCGGCATGAATACCATGTCCGCCGACGGCCAGTCGGGCAACGACGCCGACGGCGTCGGCGGCTTCAACGGCATGACCAGCCTCGACGCCATCGCCGAAGTCAAAGTCCTCCTCAATAACTACCAAGCCGAATACGGCCGCAACGCCGGAGCCAGCATCAACCTCGTCACCAAATCCGGTTCCCGAGATTTTCATGGCAGCGCCTACTGGTTCGTCCGCAACGAAAAGTTCAACGCCAACGACTTCTTCAACAATCGCAACAGCCAAGCCCGCCCCCTCTATCGCTACAATACCCTCGGCGCCACCATCGGCGGTCCCGTCTACATCCCCGGCAAATTCAATTCGAACCGCGACAAACTTTTCTTCTTTTACTCCCGCGAAGATTGGACCATCCGCGAACCCCGCGCCGTCCGCCGCGTCACCATGCCCTCCGCCCTCGAACGCCAGGGGGACTACTCCAGAACCCTCGACGTCAGCGGTCGCCTCATCCCCATCACCGATCCCCGCACCGGTCAGCCCTTCCCCGGCAACATGATCCCTGCCAACCGCATCAGCCGCAACGGCCAAGCCATTCTCAATCTCTTCCCCTTGCCCAACTTCCTCGATCGCGGCCTCTCCGGCGGCAACTACAACTACCAGTTCCAGGAAATCACCGAGCACCCCAAAAAACTCAACACCCTGAAAGGCGACTACAACCTCACGCCCAACGACCGCATCTCCGCCCGCTACACCTCCTGGTGGGCCGACCGGCGCGGCTACGAAGGCCTCGCCGCCTTCAACTCAAACTGGGATCAACTCCGTCATCACTATCTCTTCAAAACCGATCAAATCCAAACAAGCTACACCAAAATCATCCGCCCCAACGTCATCAACGAAGCCCAGTTCGGCTACCGTAAACTCGGCGAAATCGGCGACGCCACCTCCCCCTCCGCCTTCGACAAAGTCACCCGCTCCAAGGTCGGCCTCTCCGCCCTTGGCCAGCTTTACCCCGCCGGCAACACCCTCGACATCATCCCCCAAGCCAGCTTCGGCGGCGTCCCCTCGGCCGCCAATATTGCCTATGATAGCCGACTCCCCATCGACGCCAAAGACTGGCGCTGGAACTACAACGACAATCTCAGTTGGATCAAAGGCGCCCACTCTCTCAAATTCGGCGTCTCCGGCGAATACCAAATGAATAGCGAAGGACCCCGCTCCAATTTCGGCGGCAACTTCGGCTTCGATCGCAATGTCAACAACCCCAATGACTCCAACTACGCCTACTCCAACGCTCTCCTCGGCAACTTCTCCACCTACACAGAAAGCAGCGCCCGCACCACCGGCCTAGCTCGCCAAGCCCTCTTCGAAGCCTTCGCTCAAGACTCCTGGAAAGCCAACCGCCGACTCACCATCGATTACGGCATCCGACTCACCTGGTTCACCCCGTGGAGAGTTACCGACGGCAGCGCCGCCGCTCTCGCCCTGGAACGGTACGACCGCGCCAAGGCCCCCCAGTTCGTCCAACCCGTTCTCCAGAACGGAGTCCGGGTTGGCCGCAACCCCCTCACCGGCTCCATCGTCCCCGCCGTCACCATCGGCTCCTTTGCCCCCGGCTCCGGCGATCCCGCCAACGGCCTCGTCGTCGCCGGCACCAATATCCTCCCCGACGGCTTCGCCAATCGAGGTTGGGAAGCCGCTCCGCGCTTTGGCTTCGCCTACGACGTCTTCGGCAATGGAAAGACTGCCGTTCGAGGCGGCATCGGCTCCAGCAAACAAGCCGTCCCCAGCGCCGGATCCTACCTCGCTTCCACCCGCGCCAACCCGCCCGTCCAATTCAATTCCCAAATCTTTTACGGCAGCGTCGATGCCCTCACCCAATCCTCCGGCATCCTCTTCCCCAGCAACGTCAGCGCCCTCGAACGCAATCCCAAAACCGCCACCGTCGTCAATTACTCCCTCGCCATCCAACAGGATCTCGGCTGGAAAACCATCGTCGACGTCTCCTACGTCGGCAACCGCTCTCAACATCTCCAGCAGACCCGCAATCTCAACACGCTGCCCTATGGGGCCCGCTTCTCCCCCGCCAACGCGGATCCCTCGGCCCCCGGTCGCCCCCTTCCCGATAACTTCTTCCCCCATTATCCCGGCTTCGGCAGTGTCACCTACATCGAAAATTCCGGCTACGGAAACTACAACGCCCTCCAAACCTCCATCAATCGACGCATGAGTTCTCGCCTCCAATTCGGCGTCGCCTACACTTGGTCCAAATCCATGGACTTGACGAGCGGCGACAATGGTCTCTTACCCCTCTACCGCCCCTACCGCATATGGAATTACGGCAAATCCAGTTACGACCAAAGCCATGTAATGGTCGTGAACTACCTCTGGGACCTGCCCAAAGCTAGCACCCATTGGAACAACGCCGTCTCCCGCACCGTCCTCGATAACTGGCAACTCTCCGGCATCGTCTCCATGGCCAGCGGCACCCCCCGCGACGTCCCCTTCTCCACCGTCGATGGAGCCGACATCACCGGCGGTGGCGACGGCAGCCGCGTCAACGTCATCGCCAAAGCCCCCCTCCCCAAGAGCGACCAAACCTTTGATCGCTTCTTCAACACCTCCGCCTTCGCCCGCCCCGCTCGTGGCGATTTCGGCAACGCTCCGAAGGACGTCTTCCGCGGCCCCGGCATCAACAACTGGGATATATCTCTCTTCAAGAAGTTCCCACTGAAAAACGAAGCACGCTTCTTTCAACTCCGCTGGGAACTCTATAACGCTTTCAACCACACCCAATTCAGCGGCGTCGATAATGCCGCTCGCTTCGACCTCCAAGGCAACCAAGTCAACGCCCAGTTCGGTCGCTTCACCAGTTCCCGTTCCCCCCGCGTCATGCAAGGGGCCCTAAACTTTACGTTCTAGGCCCATCCAACCGCCGCCGAAAATAAGACGCTACCATCGCCCCCGACGCATTCTGCACCGTCCCAAACACGACGCTCGCCAGCGCCGCATTGCTGCTCTTCAACAGGTCATAAGCAAGCCCCGCCGCCAATCCACCGTTCCGAATTCCCACCTGCATCGCCATCGTGGCCGAATCCCGCACGTCCAATCCGAACATCCGCCCCCCTGCATAACCCACCAAGTAGCCTATAAAGTTATGCAACACCTCGACCACCACCAGCGTCCCCCCCATCGTCAATAACGCCTCTCGAGAGTTCGCCGTAATAATCCCGTTCACCAGACACGTCGCCGCAATCACCAATCGCGGCAACCATCGGTCCGCCATCGCCTGCCGCCGCCGCAAAACCCGCTCGAACAGCAGCCCTCCAACCACCGGCACCACCACGATCCGCAAAATCGACCCTGCCATCGCCCAAAACTCCACTGGCACCTCCCGACCCGCCAAGAGACGCATAATCGTTGGCGTCACCACCGGTGCCAACAAAGTCGAGATCGTCGTCATCGCCACTGACAACGCCATGTTCCCCCCCGCAAAGAACGTCATTACATTCGACGAATTCCCGGCACACACCGCCGCCACCAACAATACCCCCGTCGCCACCTCCGGCGCCAGTCCGAACCCCGTCGCCAGCCCCACCGCCACCAGAGGCATCACCAAATACTGCAACCCCAATCCCAACCCGATCACCCCCGGCGTCACCAACACCTGCCGCAAGCCCTGCAAACTCACGCGCGTCCCCATCGCAAACATAATCAGTTGTAACAGCGGAACCACCATCGTCTTCAATGGAAAGTCGCCCCACCGCAGAAACGGCCCCGGCATCCACAACGCCAACCCCGCCGTCACCAGCAGCGCCAAACTAAAAACCCAACTCGTCCGCATCGTCCCCCCCTTCGCCGTCTCATGATATATCATAAGCGTCGCCTCACCCAGTCACGGATCTCTCTATGCGCCTTCTTATCCTCTCCACCCTACTCGCTCTCGCCGCCCACGCCCAAACCGCCACCGGCACCATCAGCGTCGTCGCCGAAGATAGCTCTCAAGCCGTCGTCCCCCGCGCCACCGTCAGCGTCACCAACAAGTCCACCGGCCTCGCTCGTACCGGCTCCACCGGCGCTCGCGGCGAGTTCCAAGCCACCTTCCTCCCCGCCGGCGAGTATTCCGTCAGCGTCCAGGCCAATGGCTTCAAACGCTCGAACATCGCCTCGTTCACGCTTCAGGTCGACCAGAACGCCACCCTCCGCCTCACCCTCTCCCCGGGCGATGTCGTCGAAACCGTCCAAGTCACCGAAAGCACCCCGCTCCTCGAAGCCGACACCTCCTCCCTCGGCCAAGTCATCGAAAACAAAAAAATCCTCGATCTCCCCCTCAACGGCCGCAACCCTTTCGCCCTCGGCCTCCTCGCCGGCAACACGACCCCCGTCACCGGCATGGGAACCAACCTCCCCTTCATCGCCGGCGGCGGCCGCTTCTCCGCCAATGAAGTCCTCCTCGACGGCGTCGATAACAACACCACCGTCACCTCCGGTGCCATCGGCCGCAGCGGCATCGCCATGCAACCCAGCGTCGACGCCGTCCAGGAGTTCAAAGTCAAAACCAACTCGTTCTCCGCCGAGTTCGGCCATGCCGCCGGAGCCGTCATCAGCGCCACCATCAAAAGCGGCAGCAACGACTACCACGGCACCCTCTTCGAGTTCCTTCGCAACGACAAGCTCGACGCCAATAACTTCTTCACCAACGCCGCCGGCCTCTCCCGCGCCGCCTTCCGCCAGAACCAATTCGGCGGCGTCTTCGGCGGCCGCATCATCCGGAACAAGACCTTCTTCTTCGGCGACTACCAAGGCACCCGCCAACGCACCGCCGCCGCCTCCAACATCGGCAGCCTACCCCCCGATGCCAGTCGCAACGGCGATCTCTCCTCCCTCCGCGTCCCCATATTCGATCCGCTCGCCCGCCGCATCGGCCCCACCGGCAACGTCATCAGCACCCCCTTCTCCGGTGCCATCGTCCCCGCCGCCCGCATCAACTCCTCCTCCGCCGCCATCTTAAAACTCATCCCCTCCCCCAACTTCGGCGCCACCGGAGCCCAAGCCCGCAACTTCTTCCGCCAGGTCCCCCGCGGCTTCAACCAAGACCAATGGGACGTCCGCGTCGACCACGCCATCACCTCCAACCACAACATCTTCGGCCGCGTCTCCAAGAGCAACCAAACCAACCCCCAACCCGGCACCCTCGATGGCTTCATCGGCGGCAGCAACACCCTTTACCGCGACATCTTCCAAGCCGTCCTCAACGACACCTACGTCTTCACGCCCACCCTCGTCAACGAGTTCCGCGCCGGCTACACCCGCCACAACGGCAGCCGCTTGGTCGACGCCGTCAACGAAGGCGCCAAGTTCGGAATCGATAACAAAGTCGCCCTCTTCCCCTTCCCCGTCCAAGGCTTCCCGTCCATCGCCTTTAACTTTTCCGGCGAAGGCACCGGCTCCACCCAGTTCGATGGTTTCGGCGGCGGCTCCAGCGATTTGAACTACGAAAACCGCTTCCACTTCGCCGACACCATCTCCCTCAACCGCGGCAAACACAACTTCAAATTCGGAGCCGACTTCCGCCGCAACCGCTTCGATACCCTCCGCGGCAACCCCTTCTTCGGCCAGTTCATCTTCGGCTCCATCTTCTCCTCCAGCACCGATACCCCCGGCTCCGGCGCACCCTTCGCCGACTACCTCATGGGCTTCCCCAGCCTCATCCAAGGCACCCAAATGCTCGACTGGGGACGCCAAGCCGACGTCTACTTCGGCACCTTCTTCCAGGACGATTGGAAGCTCTCAAAGAAGCTAACCCTGAACCTCGGCTTCCGCTACGACCTCTATACCCAACCCATCGACATCCGCAATCGCGGCGGTCTCTTCGATCTCGACAAATCCCGCTTCGCCGTTCCCGGCAAAGACGGCTACTCCCGCGGCATCGTCGATGGCGACCACAACAACATCGGCCCTCGCGCCGGCTTCGCCTATCAAGCCGGTCGCCGCTGGGTCATGCGCGGTGGCTACGGGATCTTCTACGGCCTCCGCGACCAGAATCAGGAAGTCACCCAAATCGCCGGCAACAACCCCAA
>JANODS010000609.1:0-1649 GCA_031412835.1 Acidobacteriota bacterium
CGAGTTTGCCGGCGGCGAGGTGGGATTCGAGTTGGGACTGATTCCAGCGGGCTTCGAAGTATTGGACGAGGTTGGCGGAGGAGGCGACTTCGACGCCGCGGGCGCGGACGAGTTCGACGGTGCCGGCGTCGACCATGGCGACGTAGGGGATGGCGCAATCGGGCGAATACTGCATGGCGACGCGCTTGCAGCCGTGGAGGATAGTGGCGAGGCCGTCGACCTGGGTGGCCCAACTCGAGTAGAGGTGCTTCGAGCCGGGGAGGGAATCGACCATCGTGAATTCGACGCGATGGGCGAGTTTGCGGGGTTCGCCTTCGGCGGGGATGAGGTAGTACCAACGGCGGGAGGGGGTACGGGGCGCTTTGAAATCGAGGATGCTGTAGGCGAGGGGGTCGCGGAAGTGGTGGTCGAAGAAGAGCCAGCCGTCGAGGTTTTCCTCGCAGAGAGCGGCTTGGATGGCGGCGAGATTTTTCATTATTATTTGATTCCACCCATCATGTTGCGAAGGGGTTTGATGAAGAGCGCGAGGACGAGGCCGGCGCCGATGGCGAAGGCGCCGACGGCACCGAAGAGCGTATCGAGGGGCATCGTTTCATAGAAGCCGGCGAGGCGGCCGCCGATGTAATTTCCGACGCTGGTGGCGAGGAACCAGACGCCCATGATGAGACCGACGACCTGGGCCGGGGCGAGTTTGGTCATGGCGGAGAGGCCGACGGGGCTGAGGCAGAGTTCGCCGATGGTGTGCAGGAAATACGTCAGGACGAGCCAGAGGGGGCTGACCTTGACGCCGTTCTTGGCGAGGAGGGCACCGCCGACGAGCGTGAGAAATCCGGCGCCGACGAAGACGAGACCGAGGACGAACTTGGCGGGTACGGAGGGTTCTTTGGGGCCGAGCTTTAGCCAGAGCCAGCCGAACATGGGGGCCATGGCGATGAGGAAGATGGAGTTCAGCGACTGGAACCAGGACGACGGGAAGTCGAAGCCGAAGAGGGTGTTTTGGGTTTTGTCGTCGGCGAAAAGGTTGAGGGTGGAGCCGGCTTGTTCGAACGAAGACCAGAATAGGGCGGCGACGAGGAAGAGGGCGAAGATGACGAGGATGCGTTTGCGTTCGACCGAGGACCAGGGCCCGAAGTAGACGGCGGCAAAGACGGCGCCGGTGATGACGATGAGAAGGACGCCGAGGGCGTCGGCGAGTTGGGTGATGGAGAGGACGCCGGAGTAGAGGAGGACGGGGAGAAGAATCAGGACGGCGAGGCCGAGCCAGAGGTAGCGCTTGTGGGCGGTGGCTTCGGCGGGGGAGGTCCAAGGGGCGGGATGGAGGCCGGCGTCGCCGAGGTGCTTGGAATCGATTAGAAACTGGATGATGCCGAGGGACATGCCGATGCCGACGGCGACGAAGGCGAGGCGCCAGTCGACGAACTGACCGATGTAGCCGACGATGAGCGGGGAGATGCCGGCACCGATGTTGATGCCCATGTAATAGATGGAGAAGCCGGCGTCGCGGCGGGGGTCGCCGGTGGCATATAGGCCGCCGACGAGGGTGGAGACGTTGGGCTTGAGGAGGCCGGTGCCGAGGCTGATGATGCCGAGGCCAAGGTAGAACATTTCGACCGAGGGCGCGGCGAGGCAGAAGTTGCCGACGGCGATGG
>JANODS010000610.1:0-2210 GCA_031412835.1 Acidobacteriota bacterium
TGCTCGTCGCTCAGGTCGTGCTCCACGGCGTCCATCCGGCGCTTACGCCGTTTGGCCGCCCGGGCGCGCCGGGTTCTACTCGTAGCCATCTCTCCCTACTGCCCCACCGCGAACGTCATTATATTCGAACCCACCGCCAACGTAACATACTGCTTCCCGTCCACGGTGTAAGTCATCGGCGAAGTCTTGATCGTCGCATGCAGCGGCACACGCCATAACGTCTTCCCATTCCGCTCGTCCGCCGCCACAAAGTAGCCACTCGGATCGCCATAGAACAGCAGCCCCCCGGCGGTGCCCAGTAGGCCCGCCACCCGCTTCCCGTCCACGGGCCCTTCCAGCGCCACCTCCCAAGCGATCTTACCCGTCTCAATATCCAATGCCCGCAGATACTTCTTCCCCGGATCCTCCGCCGGCCGCGCGTTCTTCCAACTCCCCGGCGTCAGATTCACCGTGCATTTCTCAATCGCAATCACGTAGTAAAGCTTCGTCACCGGGCTGAACGCAGTTCCGTTCCAATTCGTCGCATGGTCCGGGCAACCCAATTCGCTCGGTGGCAGCCGCACCGGCCTCCCATCGCTGCCCACCCCGCTCGCCCAAGTCATCTTATGCAGAAACGATTTCGCCAGCAGTAACTTCCCGTCCGTTCGGTCAAACACATAGAAGAACCCGTTCCGATCCGCATGTAACATCAGCTTCCGCGGCTTCCCTTGATACAGCGCATCCACTAACACGTTCGGCTCCGTCGCGTCCCAGTCGTGTGTATCATGCGGCGTAAACTGGTAATACCATTTCATCTTCCCCGTCCCCGATTCGAGCGCCAACACGCTGTCCGTATACAAGTTATCCCCGCCCCTTTCCCGATCGTCCGAATTCGGCCACGGATTGCCCGTCGCCCAGTACAACGTATCCGTCGAAGGATCATACGAGCCGGTCAACCACGTCGAACCTCCCCCCAACTTGTGCCCCCCGCCCTGCCACGTCTCGATCCCCGGCTCGCCCGCCGCCGGCACCGTCCACTGCCGCCATACCCGCTGGCCCGTCCCCGCCTTGTACGCCGCCACGAACCCTCGAATCCCCCAGTCTCCCCCCGCGACGCCAGCCACCACCATGTCCTTCACAATTAACGGCGCAATCGTGCCTCCGTACTTCTGCGGTTCGTCCCATAGCACGGTCTCCCATACCAGCCGCCCCGTCGTCCGGTTTAGCGCCAGCAAATGGGCGTTGTCCGTCACGAAAAACACGTTCTCCCCCAGAATCGCCACCCCCCGATTCGTCCCCAGCGAAGGATCCGAAACCAGCCCCTTTGTCCGCGGCCGCGAGTACTGCCAAATCGGCTGCCCGGTCGCCGCGCCCAACGCAAACACCTGGTTCGGCCCCGTCACATACATGATCCCGTCTGCCACGATCGGTACCGTCTCCAGCCCGAAATACCGCATATTCTCGTGATAATACGGGGTATCCGGCAGGAACTGCGTCCACAGCGGAATCGAAAAACTCCATTGCAGCGCCAGCTTGCCAACGTTCGCGCGGTTCACCTGATCGAGCGCGCTATACCGGTTCCCGCTCAAGTTTCCGTTGTAGGTAAGCCAGTCGCCGGGCTTCGGGCTCATGATCCGCGCAAAGTCGATTCCCCCCGGCTTCTCCGCCGCCGCCGCCACCACCGCCCCCGGCTTCACTCCCGTAAGTCCGCTCAGATACGCCACCAGATCCCGCACCTCCTCCTCGGAGGCCTTCACCGCCGGCATCAACGAAGCCTTCTCTTCGGTCACCTGCGTCACCGCCGCCAGCGCCAGCGGGTGCAACCCGCCTTTCAAATCCTGCACCGCGATCTCGAACCCCGTCCGACTCCGCGCAAAGCCCCGCAGACTCCCGCCTTTTTTCAGCCCCACGGACACCAGTCCATACCCCGGCGCAATCCGCGCACCCGGGTTCAGCAGAGCATCCCGAAGCTGGTCCACCGTCAGTTCCCGAGCCACGTTCGAAAGGTCCGGCCCCACCGCCGTCCCGCGCCCCGCCACCATATGGCACGAGCCGCACTGTCCCTTGCCGAAAAAGAACGCGGCCCCGGCCGCCCCATCGCCCGGCACTTTCACGTCCGCCGCGGACGAGTTCATTGAAACCACCAGAGCCACCAGCCCGTCCAGCGTCGCTTCTGGCAGCTTGAATCCCGGCATCCCCGCCGCCGGGATACCCCTGACAATCACGTTCCG